>JAIQFW010000297.1 GCA_020073105.1 Terriglobia bacterium | reverse complement strand
GGATTCCCACGCCCGCCTGAACAAATTTCTGCCGGCGCGGTCCGCTCGTGAGCCGCAACCCAGTTTCAGCAGGGACAGCTATAAACGATTCTGAAGCGAATGCGCGATTGGAACGGGCCTGGACCAATGCATCAGCAATCCGGTTTAGCTTCAGCTCGATCGCGATAATTCGGTTGTGAAGAGGCACCCACCCATTCTGTTTTTGTAATGTCCCTCTGTCCGTCCGGAGCACAAATCGGCTAGCAATCAGCTTCTCGACTTCCGCTTGAACGTAAGCGGCAGGGGCGCCGGATAGCGTTTGTAAGCGGGGCAGTGCGATGGTGCGACCGGAATTCTTGTCGGGAATGTAGCGTAACAAGCCGATTCGCCCCAGCGGACCAATGGGGTTGATCTGGCGAAACTGAAGCCTCTTGTTCACTCGTTTTACGTTGAATGACAGAGCGACAAAGTCGCAAATGCCCCAAGGCGTCGCATATTCTTGTTTGACTTGCAATCCCTGTTGCTGAAGCCAGTTACGAACCGGCTGCCCCATGTCGCGTTCAAGATTGAAACTCATGTTGATCTCCTTAACATTATGAACCAAAAAACAGCGTGCCGGCATTGAAGATTTACCGACGGCAGTCCGACCTAACTTTCGAACTGGGTCTAGCAAGACGGGGCGCGGGGCTGCGCGCCGTCTTTTCTTCTTCCGGCAGTTCGGGAAGATTCTTGCCTAGCACATACGCAGAAGAGAGGTCCTGGTACAGGGCCAGTGCGCGTCCTGATGGCGGTAGGGTTGCAAACCTGTCAAACCACTGCTTGTAAAATTGTGCGATCTGCCGTCTGCCTTCAAGTTGTACCTGCAACCGCGCGAAGTCCTTCGCGAGTGATGAAAAATCGGAAAAAGACGGGTCTGTTGCGGCAATCGTTGAGACCACGCTGTCTAGCCATTTCTTGAGAGCCGGACTGGCAATCACCCATCGTCGCAGGGGCGAGAGCGCGAGGCGCGACTTACCACCCAACACCACGGTCCCAGGAATGTGATACTGGTACGAGTTCCCCATTCCAATGGCAGAAAACTTCACCAGTCCGCGAGCCCAGATAACAGTGTTGATGCCCCAATACGGCCCTCGGTCTCGAAGTTTCGCTACTCGAATTGGAACTCATTACCGCCGTGCTGACTCGTGTTCCAACTATTGTTCTGCTGCTCGGCGATGTAGCGGCTGATGCCCGTACCCAGGATCTATGGGTGATTCTTGAACAACAAAACACTATCCAGATTGATCCGACGATCTACTCGATGGAAAGTATTAAGGACCGCCTCAAGGAGGTCATCGACGGAATGATCGGGCGCGCGCCACTTCCCAAGCAGTTCATGACTACCGTCTCGCAACACCGGCTGACACGGCGCGACAGTCCGCTGTCAAGACCCGACATCCACTTCCTGTCCAATGTAAAGGGCTTCCCGAAACGCGTTGATCCCGACCTAATTCGAGAGCTGACAAATGGAATCGGAGCGGAAGACAACCAGTACGACAAGCTAGCTTTGTTGTGGATGGCCCTTCGGCACTGCACTCCGCTGGACCAATCAGCTCCAAAGGAGCATCTGGTAGCAACGTCAAGAGCCTTGTCCGGTTGGGTTGGGGCAGCGGCCTGGGCGGGTCTGCACGGTCATAGCTACGTCGGCGTTCTCGCGGCGCTTCAAACCATCAAGGCAATTTCGGACCTGGTCGGGAATTCTTGGGACGAGGGCAGGGAAAGCGTCCTGTCTGCCGTAAACGGCGGCCTCGCCTCCGAGTACTACTCCTCATCAAAACTGATGGACAATGCCGAGGATCGAAATATTTTGCTGCAAAGGGCAATCGAAATGATTGAAGCGGCGATTGAGAACAAGGAATCTCGTGATCGTGTCCTGCCGATCAAAGCCAGCATCCTGGTCGCATTGGGTCGTCGGCAGGAAGCACTCTTAACATTCGCCGAAGTTCTGCAACTGCGCCTAGATAGCCCGAACTCCGGCCCTGCCGCGATTGGCGAGGCGGAAGCGGATTTGGGCTGGGGGTATTTCCAGACAGGACGTGTCGGGAAGGCCCGCGAACTCCTGGAGTCGGGCACGAAAAGGCTCCGCGAATCCGGTAACATCGCTTTCACTGTGAAACAACTTCGCAAGTTGGCCGTTGTGGCCGGAACTGGTAGCTTGAGCCGCTCGTGGGAGGCCCTGACGGAAGCGCATGATCTAGCGTGTAAGCACGGGCTGACCGATCAAATGCGGCAAATGGAGGAACTGCCTATCGTTGGACGCTTGCTCCGACGCAGGAGGGGCAGGCGGTAGACTATTTCGTCTTTGGGCCCTCAATCGGACGAACGGGCGTTACGCGCTGTTGCGTATCTCGATTGCCTCATCCACCCAAGCAGCAATGCTGCTCTTTATCTGAGCGTATACGTCCGTGCTCGCCCAGCCCGGCGGGTCGTACAACTTGACGATCGACGACAGTCGTTTATTGCCGTTTTGAAGCGTCAGCTCGTCGAAAGGATTTGAGCCTTTGGTTGCATGGTTGGCCTGCTGGTCCTTCAGGTTGTGAATGCGAATACCGACGACACCCTTGTTTGCATTCCAGGCTTCCTGTATTTCGTGAATTATCCACTTTCGGGTTGCGGTTTCTGCCCCTACCAGCACCACGGCACACGACCGGCCCGAGAGCTGGCCAGCTATCCATTTCTTGATGGCCGCGTCCCCGCCCCTTTTGACGCTCTCCCAGTCGTTGTCGGAGCACGGAATGTTTCCTTCGAGCGCTCCCATGTTCCTTACCTGGGACGCGCGCCACTTATCGGCATCGTAATGAAAACTGAAAAAGACCTTTCTCGCCATTGTCTAACCTCCTTTATGAAATAGTGATTGCCTTTCTGAATCCTGCCCTTCGTGGGTGCGGGGCTGACCGTTGGAGCGGTGATATCAGGTGATCCATGAACTGAAATTGTCGAATCCGCGGCCTGCCACCCAGTCGTATACCTTCAGCCAGTGCGAAAGCCTTAGGTGCTGCCCCCGGTTGGCCTCGGGCTGCTCATGAATTGCAAAAGGGTCGAGGTCGGAGT
>JAIQFW010000115.1 GCA_020073105.1 Terriglobia bacterium | reverse complement strand
CCCAGGATGGCAATGTGCTTCATGATTCGGACAAACTGTCATGCTGAGCGCAGTTGGAACTTCGCAGCGCGAAGTTCCGGCGGAGTCGAAGCATCCCTACCTCAACCTCAGGAGTAGGGATTCCTCGCGGGCTGACGCCCGGCTCGGAATGACAAAAATAGTGACTACTGCATCACGCGCCAAGCCGCATAGTACCACAGCACTGGCGCGGCAAAGAGCAGGGCATCGATGCGGTCGAGCATGCCTCCATGGCCAGGGAGGATCGTCCCGGAGTCCTTCACGCCCGCGCCGCGCTTGATCAGCGATTCCACCAGATCGCCCAGTTGGGCCGCAACGTTGATCGCTGCCGAAAGCAGCAGAGTCGGCCACAGGGGCGGCTTTTGCAGGGCAAAGAAGCCGTCAGGCCGCTCGATCAGGTGTGCATTCAGCAGTGCGCTACTGATGGGCATGGCATAGTTGTAAAGCAACATTCCAACCACAAGGCTAGCCAGCAACGATGCCAGCGCTCCTTCCCACGTCTTCTTGGGGCTGATGCGGGGGGACATCAGATGACGGCCCAAAGATCGCCCGACAAAATACGCAAAAATGTCTCCCGCCCAGACGATCAGCAGTAAATAGAGCAACAGGAATGCGCCTGACCACTGCTGGCGAATCTGCACCAGAAATCCGAGAGGCAGAGCGATATAGGTGAAGGCAAAGGTGGAGACCATTGCGGCGGGAAAGCCGGTGTCGAGTGCAGGTCTCTTCATCCCGATCGAAAGAAAAACAAATGGCGCAACCGCCGCTGCAAAGCCCGCGGTATAGACAAAGATCGCCGTGGTGAGCAATGGCTTGCTGTTTCCGGGGCCAATCGCCAGAAACAAAAAAAACAGTCCGACGAAAACATACGTAGGCCAGTGAAATGGCCGTATGCCGTACGACTCAGCGAGCTTGAGTAGTTCCTGTACGGCCAGGAGCGCTACCAGCGCCGCCACCAGCGCCACCACCGGGATGGGCGCGCGCAGCACGAGTACCAGAACGATGGGAATTAGGACCACCGCGGTAAGGATTCGATTGAGCAGGTGCAAGAGCCTTAGCTCCGAACCGTCTTCGAGGGATGGGCGCGCTGGTGGGAGGTATCGTCGGCCAGGCCGCCGTAGCGGCGCTCGCGTTTCTGGAACTCGGCGATACCCTCCAGCAGATGCACGCCGCGAAACTCGGGCCACAGGGTTTGTGTCACGTAGATTTCGGCATAAGCCAGTTGCCAGAGAAGGAAGTTGCTCAGCCGCATCTCGCCGCTGGTGCGAACCACCAGGTCGGGGTCTGGCAAGTGCCGCGTATAGAGATGACGGGACACGACGTCCTCATCGATCTTCAAATGATTCAGACCTCCGTTGCGCGCGGCGGCGTCCACCATGGAGCGGAATGCGTCCACCAGTTCGGAACGCGCGCTGTAGTTGAGCGCCAGGGTGAGGACCATGCCGGTGTTGTGGGCAGTTGCATCCTGGGCCCAGCGCATCTTGTCCTGCACCGAAATAGGCAGTTCCTGCTGGCGTCCGATATATTCGAGACGGATGTTGTTCTTGTTCAGCGTGGGCACTTCCGCTTTCAGATAGCGACAAAGCAGGCCCATCAGAAAGTCGACTTCGCTCTTAGGGCGCTTCTTCCAGTTCTCTTCCGAGAAGGCATAGAGGGTGAGTGCGGGAATGCCAATGCGCGCGGCGGTTTCCACCGTCGAGCGCACCGCAGCTACTCCCGCGCGGTGTCCGGCGATGCGCGGCAGGTGACGGCGCCGAGCCCAACGGCCGTTGCCGTCCATGATGATCGCAATGTGTTTTGGGAGCTGCGCCGGATCCAGCCGTTGATAGACTTCGGTTTCCTTGCGGTCCAGCCCCGCGGGAACTGTTCGTTGCAAGCTAACCTCTTCCGTTTCTTGAAGCTACCACAGGATGGGGGTGGTTGCAATGACAGGGAAGAGACCGGGGTGTCACCGCCCAGCGAACGTTCAAAGTTCATATGAAATCAGAAAGGGCGGCCTGTGAGCCGCCCTTGAAAGTTCCCTAAGCAGAGCGCCTAGGTTCGCACCTTACAAATGGATTCTCTCGCCCGGTCGCTTTGATGCCAAGACCGAACGTACCTTCGTAACTCAGCATGGGTGCGGCCCCGGTGAGATTCGAACTCACGACCTCTAAGGTGCTAGCGCTCCATCCAGACTGAGCTACGGGGCCCCCTACCTGTTTCGCCAGTCTGACCAGAGTGTTCCGCACCTATGTTCGCCGAACCCACCACAGATCCCACACGATTTTGGCGAATTCGAATGTCCAGCCGATGTGACCGATGAACTCCTGCACTCAACCCATTGCCAAAACGGGAAGGATCTACCTATGCCCCAGCCTCTTCCGGCACCACTCGCAGTTCCAGCTTCTCGGTGTGCCGCAGGACGGTCAGCGCACTGCTGACTCCAACTCGGGCATCGGTCAGCAAGCGGTGCAAATCGTCCACACCCGCCACCGGCTTGCCATCCAGCGCCACGATGACATCGCCTTCGCGCAAGCCGGCGCGATGGCCGAAAGAGTTAGCGATGTTTTGGAAATCCATAGGTGCTAGATGACGGCAATCCAGCTTCGGATTCGGCTCGGACAACGATGGCAAGTACGGGTGACGGCTGCTGCGGCAAGAGTTGAGGCCGGTCGTTATTCTCCAGCAGAATCCGTCCGGTTGGCGCCTGCGGCGTAGCGGCGAGTTCCGTTTGCGGAATGCAGCGGGTTTGCTGGATGCTGTTGAGGGGGTTCAAGAAAAGCCGGGAGCGCTAAAGGAGCGCAGGCTTGTGGCCGATTAGACAACTGCAGGCTGCCTGAGCGCATGACATCCATGACGTCGACAACGATCCTTCAGGAGCTCGAAGGCCTTTCCAGTGGCTGTCTTTGTGAGGAATACAAAAGAGAGGCGCGGAGCATCCAGTGCTCCCTGTTGCCCACCCGCAACTTAACGGCCGGGTCCGTAGAGGTCGTCTTCCGCTACACCCCGTTCGCCGAAGTAGGCGGTGATTTTGCCGACTTCTTCGTTCTACCCGATGGCGTGATCGGTCTTTATGTTGGCGACGTGGTGGGGAAAGGTCTTCCCGGCGCCCTGTACGCCGGTCTCGTCATGGGAATCATACGAGGGATCCACAAGACCGGAGTGGACACTGCCTCGATGCTCGCTCTGCTGAACGACCGCCTGCTGATGCGGCCGGTACCGGGCCGCTTTTGCGCGACCCTGTACGCTCAGTTCGATCCGTTCACCCAGCAACTCACCTTTTCCAATGCCGGAGTGCCATTCCCGCTCCTCGCCTCGAAGACGGGATGCAGACCCCTGGGTCAGGGCGGATTTCCGTCTGGGATGTTTCCAGGCGTTAGCTACGACCTGCATACGGTGCAACTGTCAGCCGGAGATAGCGTCCTGTTCGCAACCGATGGCCTGCACGAATTGTGCAACCAGGAGGGAGCAGAACTCTCGCCGGCAAAACTCAGCGAAATCTGGTCGCAATGCGGAGCAAAGTCGGCGACCCAATCCCTGCAATTCCTCTGCGACGCGGTTAGTGCATTCTCCGGCAGCAGGGGACCGCAGGACGACGTAACCGCCATCGTGTTGAAGATCGTAGCCAATCCATCGGACCAGCGCCCGGGTAATTGAACCAACCCAGTTGCCTCCCGGCCCGCTTTCGGATAAGCTACCGCCAATCTTCCGGCGTCACTAGCTAGCGAATTCCGGTTCACAATTGAAGTAAGGAGGCTCGGTATGCGTTACTGGCTTTCCGTTTCGCTCGCGCTGATGTTGTGTCTACCGATTCTGGCGCAGAATCATCCGGCTCATCCCCAGGCCAGACCCGTTACCCTGGTCTCTGGCCTCGGCAATAACCATCACCCGGTTTCAACCAAGAACCCCGGAGCGCAGAAGTTCTTCGATCAGGGGCTGCGTTTCATCTATGCCTTCAATCACGACGAGGCTGCCAGATCGTTTGGCCACGCAGCTGAGCTCGATCCCAAGCTGGCGATTGCTTACTGGGGTGTGGCCGAGGCGGTCGGCCCGAATTACAACGATCCCGCCAGCGACGATCGCTTCAAGCAGGCGCACGAGGCGATCCAGAAAGCCGTGGACCTCTCAGTGCACGCCTCGCCCAGCGAGCAGGCCTACATTCAGGCGATGGCGAAGCGTTTTCCCGCTGATCCGCAAGCCGACCGCCGGAAGGCGGCCGAGGAGTATCACGACGCTATGCGCGAGGTTGCGAAGCAATTCCCGGATGATCTCGACGCGGCAACCCTGTTTGCCGAATCTGGAATGAACCTGCATCCCTGGGGCTTGTGGCACGTGGATGGCACCCCTGAGGCTGGCACCGAGGAGATTGTCGCCACCCTGGAGTCGGTAATCCGCCGCGACCCCAACCACCTGGGTGCGATCCATTACTACATTCACGCGGTCGAAGCCTCTCCGAATCCTGAACGGGCGTTGGCGGGGGCAAACAAACTGGCGTCACTGGCGCCGAACGCAGGGCACATCGTACACATGCCTGCACACGTGTATATCCGCACCGGCGATTACGAGGCCGCTGTGAAGACCAACGAAGAAGCAGCTGCCGTGGACCGCGCGTACATAAAGGCAACCGGTGCGCAGGGCATTTACCCGATGATGTATTACAGCCACAACCTGCACTTCATCGCCATGTGCTCCGCCATGAACGGCAATTATACGGAAGCCAAGAAAAATGCCGACATGCTTGCCCAGCACGTCGGCCCGGCGGTGAAGATGATGCCACCGCTCGAAGGCTTCATGACCATTCCGATGGCGGTGGATCTGCGCTTCCATCGCTGGGACGACATTCTGGCCATGAAGCAACCTGACCCTGACATGAAGGCCACGACCGGCTTCTGGCACTTTTCTCGCGGTATGGCACTGGCCGGGAAGGGAAAAATCAGCGAGGCTGAGGCGGAGTACAAGATTGTCGCCGACGCCGAAGCGGCTACCCCGGAAGACGCTATCTTTGCCATGCCCATCAACAACAAGACCAAGGACATTCTGAAGATCGCCCAGAATGTTCTTGGAGCCAAAATTGCCTTGGCCAAGAAAGACAATGCCCAGGCCATCTCCATGCTGACCACGGCGGTCGCCGTCCAAGACACGCTGAAATACGGCGAACCGCCGGATTGGTTCTTTCCGGTGCGCGAGTCACTCGGCGGCGTGCTGCTAATGAATGGCGACGCTGCTGGTGCGGAGAAAGTCTTTCGCGCTGACCTCGACCGCAACCCGCGCAACCCGCGTTCGCTGTTCGGACTGCAGCAGGCGTTGAAAGCCCAGGACCGCAACTACGATGCCGGCTTCGTAGAGGGTCAGTTCAAAGCCGCCTGGAAGGGTGGGGCCACGGCGTTGAAGATTGACGACCTGGTCTAGTTTCGCTTGTGTGGGGACGGGTGTCTCGCCCGTCCTCAGCTTCGCGACGGAGTTCGCGTGGCGGGATTCGGCAAGGCGCAGGTCTTTGTTACAGCCCTCAAAGCCTCGTCCAGCGCCTTTCCCACTACAGCCAGTTCGCTGGGATTCATTGCTTTCTGCAATCCTTCGAAGAGCTGACGTTCTTCCTTGCGGATGTGTTGAGACAACGTCTCGACGAAGCTTGACAGGTCTTCCCTCTGCAGACCGCGAGCGGCGGAACGAGCAAACAGATCCTGTAGGGCTGCATGCTCAGCCAGCAGGTCCTCAACCAAGGGCTTCACGTCCGGAATGCGTTCAGCCACGGGGAAGAGCACCTTCTCTTCTGCAGCGAAATGGATTCGGACCTCCTGCTCGAAGATCTGCTGGATCTCCGCCTGCCAGGCTTCGAGATCCACTTCGCCCACCTGAATCGCCCGGTCGAGGCGCACACACAGCGCCAGGGCATGCTGATGTTGGTGGGACAACGGAACCAGGCTTTTATCGCGGAGCATGGAAGATCATCGCATTCAATACGGAGTCCCGCCAGCTTAAAAGTAAGACCATCCCTGCCTTTACTAAATCCTCTGCAGCATTGAGAATAGTTGGTTCGCCCGCGGACCCAGGTGGGCTCGGGGGGCGTAACGATCCGGAACCATCCGCCCGCTGCGGACAAAGGAGCGAGCTTCGTCATGGGCACTACTGGAGAACTCATTCGCCTGATCAATTACGTGGACGACATCAGCAGCACACTCCGGCGCATTGGCGCCGCGGTTCCAACGATGGAAGTCGAGGAACGCAAGCGCCTGGCGGAGAGCCTGCGCGGCGCCAGCACCAATCTGAACGGCATCCTGGCGCAACTGGAAAAGGGAGGGCAGTAGTGGCGCAGATCAACACCATCGCCGTGATCGGTGCGGGGACCATGGGGCGCGGAATCGCCCACGCAGCCGCGCTGGGCGGATACCGCACCATCCTGGAAGATCTGCTTCCCAACGCGCTGCGCAAAGCCGAAAGCGAAATTCGCGGCAACCTCGACAAAGCCGTCGAACTGGGGAAAGTGTCTGCGGCTGATGCGAATGCCGCGTTCGCCCGCCTGGAATACGCGGGCAGTGTGGATGAGGCGGCCCGTGGAGCCGATCTGGTCATCGAAGCCGTGCCCGAAGAGATGGAGTCGAAGATCGAAATCTTCACTCTGCTCGACAAGATCTGCCGGCCCGGAACCATCCTGGCTTCCAATACGTCGTCGCTCAGCGTCACCGAGATCGCCAGCGTCACCTATCGCGCCAGGAAATGTGTCGGGATGCACTTCTTCAATCCGGTCCACAAAATGAAGCTCTTGGAAGTGGTGCGCGCTCTCGAAACCGACGAGGACACCGTGGAGACGGCTGCTGAGGTTGGCCGACGCATGGGGAAGGAAGTGGTGGTGATCAAAGAGTCGCCCGGATTCATCACCAGCCGCATCAACGCCATGATCGGCAATGAGGCCTTCTACATGCTGCAGGAAGGTATTGCTTCTGCGTCAGATATCGATAAAGCCTTAAAGTTGGGGTTGAACCATCCCATGGGGCCATTCGAGCTGGTGGATCTGGTGGGGCTGGATACGCGGCTGAGCATTCTGGAGTACCTGCACAAAAGCCTCGGCGAGAAATATCGCCCTGCACCACTTTTGGTGCAGTACGTGAAAGCGGGGAGATTGGGACGTAAAGCTGGACGCGGCGTGTACGAGTATCCGGAGCAACCGACTGCTCACGAAAGACCTGCCTCTGCGAACGCCAGTGACTAGAGATTCTCCTCTGTGAACCTCCGTGTACTCTGTGGTTTCCGAAACGGCTCAACCACAGAGGACACGGGGTATCACAGAGAACATCTTCCTAGTTCTTATTCATGTCCTGCTTGGCTTCCAGCTTCTTGATCATCGCGTCGAGGAATATCTTTTGGTTGTCGGGAGCGCCTGCCTGAGACATCTTCACTTCCTTGAGGGCGCTGTCATAGTCGCCCGCGGCGGAATGAATCCGGGCGGAACCCAGCAGGGCGACCCAGTCATTGGGGTTCTTCTTCACGGCCTGCCGGTAGATATCAAACGCCTCAGTTTGTTTTCCCTCGCGCTGAAGCTGACGCCCGTAGCCATACAGTTGGAACGCAGTAGCCACCTCGAGGGCACGGTTCTTCGCCGTAACTGCTTCGTCCTTACGCCCAAGCGCCGTCAGAATCTGCGATTTCGTCATCAGATTGTCATAGCGCTCCTCTGTACGGACGGAAGTGTCTTCGTACTTCAGAGCGTCGTCCAGATCGTACTTCTCGGCCAGCAAATAGTTGGCGGCGTCGTCCCAGCCTTCCCAGGTGTACTGGGCCAACCCCTGGAGCTGATTGGGCAGACTGGCTTTTACGATCCCATGCACGTCGACGCCGATTGTGAACGGCACGGCAAGCTTCTCCCAGCTGAGCGTAGCCACGGCGGAATCCGCCTTCACTTCATCGAAGTCGTAAGTTAGGGCTTCATGGAATTCCGCCGGACGGGGTCTTACGGTCACGCGCAGCGCATCGGTGTCTTCCTTGTAGGTGAAGCTCCCCCAGGCGGTGGAAGTCTTCGAAAGGATAACGGTCCATTCGTTTTCTCCAGGAATCATATGCAGGCCGTAGACACCCTTGGCGACCGGCTTGCCTTCAACCGTTACGTCATCGGTGAACTTGATCGTGGTGTTCTCATTCGCGCCCGCGCGCCAGACCTGGCCGTAGGGCACGAGCTTTCCCCACACTTCGCGCTTGTTGACCAGCGGACGGTGATAGTTGATGGTGATGTCGGTGATTCCGACTCGCTGCGTAATCACCGCATGCTGGCTGGGCCGTGGCAGGTTCAACAGCGCGGACTGGGCAGAGCATAATGGGGTTGCCAGTGACAACCCGGCGAGTACGGCGCGCGCGACAAACCACTGCTTGAGCATGGAACAAACCTCCGCGTGAAATTGTTGTCTTGAAGACGCCACCCTGATTTGGCTTGACAAAACGAGCGTTTAGACGCCACGGGATCAGCCCGGATAGCAGTTTGTAACAAGTTGTAAACCGCAGCTTTCGGTACCGCTGAATACCCGTCTAAGTAGCTGAAAACAGCGACAAACTGCGGGAACTTTGTGCCTGCTGGTTTCGTAATACATAACAACCGCGCGGAGGAGCGAGAGCTGTCCCGTGACGTGGTGAATCCCTATGAGAGCGCTTGCAGATATCGTTCGCCAGTCGCTGTCCACCCTGTGGGCACACAAGCTGCGTTCTTTCCTGACTATGTTTGGGATCGCCTGGGGCGTGGGCTCGCTGCTCTTGTTGGTGGGGCTCGGGGAAGGGTTTCGCAGCGGTCAGGCACGGCAGCTGTCGAACCTTGGACAGGACATTATGTTCATTTTTCCTGGCCGTATTCCTGCAGTCGCGGGCAGTCTGCAGTCGGGCCAGACTTATCACTTCACCTACGACGACTATCTCGCCATCAAGGACGAAGCGCGGACGCTGAAGGTTGTGTCTCCGGTGATCAATCGCGAGGACATCCGCGCCGTCAGCGATTACGGATCCACCAACGGGCAGGTGTTCGGTGTGGCTCCCGGCTACAACCAGATTCGCACTATTCCGATCGGCACCGGCCGCTGGTTCAACGACGACGACAACAGCCAGCGCCGGCGCGTGGCCGTTGTAGGTTGGGAACTGCTGAAGAACGTGTTTCCCGGGCGGCCCGCGGTAGGCTCGACCATCCTGCTCAACCAGGTTCGTTTCGACGTGATCGGAGTTCTGGCGAAAGTCGGACAGGACGGACAGAACGGTACCAATGCCCGTATCTTCATTCCGCTCGAGACCATGCGCGATTTGTTCCCTTTGAAGGGCGAGAATTCCGAGAACGCGCTCTCATTCATCAACTACCGGCCGTTGAACAAGGCGGACCATCTGCGATCGAAGCAGGAAGTGCACCAGATCATCGCTCGGCGTCACCGCTTCGATCCCAAACTGGAGGACGCGTTCGAAGACTGGGACACGATCGAGAACTCGCAGCGTGTGGACAAGATCTTCAATGCCATGGACTACTTTCTGGGGGTCGTCGGATTTGTCACATTGGGGTTGGGCGCCATCGGCATCATCAACATCATGCTGGTTTCGGTCACGGAGCGGACCAAGGAGATTGGACTACGCAAGGCGCTGGGGGCGACCCATCGCAACATCCTCACCCAGTTTTTCGTCGAAGGAATGTTCCTGACGATCCTGAGTGGAGGCATTGGCTTGTTTCTGGCAGGCGGGTTTATGACTTTGCTTGCCCAACTGCCATCGCCTGAGGGATTTGACACACCCCGTATTGTGCCCAGTTCGGCGGTGGTCGCCATCCTGTCTCTGGCAATGGCCGGAATTACGGCGGGCTTGTATCCCGCGCGCAAAGCTGCATTGATGGCCCCCGTTGAGGCGCTGCGGCAGGAGTAGAAGATGATTCAAGACCTCGGCCAACAAGCCTATAGCGCCCTCCGCCACAACAAGCGGCGCAGTGTCCTGACCATGCTCGGCATGGCCTGGGGCATCGCTACCGTGGTCTTGCTTCTCGCCTATGGTTCCGGCTTTGAGCGTGGCTTGTGGGTGGCCTTCCGGTCTTTTGGCACCAACCTGGTGTTTGTATTTCCCGGACGTACCTCGTTGCAGGCAGGTGGCACCAAGGCGGGCAGTGAAGTGAAGTTGACCATGAACGACCTGGAGTACGTCCGTGGTGAGGTCCCACTACTCAAGCGAGTCTCACCTGAAGCCTTCAAGCAGTGCAGCGTGTCCTATGGGACCCGCGGCGCCAGCTACGGCGTGAGCGGAGTGTACGCGAACTATCCGCGCATGCGCCGCATGGAATTTGCCGAAGGCAGCGCTTTCAGCGAGGCCGACGACTTCACCCACACTCGCGTGGCGTTCATCGGCGCTGACGTCAAGAAGAAGCTGTTCTCCGGCCAGAATGCAATCGGCGAAAGCATTCGGGTAGACGGCATCTCTTACCAGATCGTCGGAGTGCTCAAGCACGTCATCAACAACAGTGACGAAAACCTGAACGGCCACGTCTATGTGCCATTCAGCGCCATGAACGACCTGACGAATACCTACTACCTGAATTCCATCGTCATGGAATACGAAGGCGACCACAGCAAGGTGGTAACCGCGCTGCGCAATTCGATGGCTTTTCACCACGAATTCGATCCCAAGGACAAGCGCGCAGTTTTCATTTTTGATGTCTTTGCCGACCTGGCTGACCTTGAAGCCATCACCACCGGAATCAAGGTGCTTCTCGGCTTTATCGGGCTGCTGACACTCGGAATCGGCGGTGTGGGCCTGATGAACATCATGCTGGTGGCGGTTACTCAGAGGACCCGCGAAATCGGCGTGGAAAAGGCTTTGGGTGCACACCGCTGGCACATCTTGTTCCAGTTTCTGTCGGAGGCGCTGGTCATTACCGCCCTGGGAGGTCTGCTGGGAGTAGCGCTCGCTTACCTGGTTTCCTGGTCCGTGGGTTCGTTGACGCTGTGGAGCGCCTTTGAAGAGAATGCCAGCGAGGGCGACATCCACTTGATCATCAACTCGTCCACTTTGCTCTGGTCTACGATGATTCTCAGTTTCGTCGGGATCGTGAGCGGCATGCTGCCAGCGGTGAAGGCGGCGCGGCTGGACCCGATTGAGGCACTGAGGTACGAGTAACGCCTGCCGTGGCGCTTAGCCAGAACACCTCTGTGTCCCCAGTGTCCCCTGTGGTTTGAGCTCATGCTCGGCTAGAATCAATGCGTGCCACAGAGCGTCAACTCCCGCCTCGACCGTGTCCTTGCCCAGCTCCGCCTGTATGAGCACCCCCTGCTCGCTTTCGACGCTCGCGGAAAGGGAGACAGCGTGGAAGTTATTATCAAGTTCAAGAATCCCGACATACCCGTGCACACCTACTACTTCGACCTGCATCCCCGGGACCTGGACCACCCCCAGTTCGAGTGGACCTTCCAACGCCAGCTCTTCGACTGCCTGCACGACTACCTGATCGAGATGTTTACGCGCACTCCTCAAAACCGCGCCGAGCGCCAGCGGGAAGGCCTGTGAGCCTGCGCGAGAAAATTGTGCAGGAGATTCGCGAAGGCGGTCCCATCCCGTTTTCGCGTTACATGGAGATGTGTCTTTACGACCGGGAGCAGGGCTACTACTCGCGGAACGTAGAGCAATTCGGCAAGGCAGGGGATTTCTACACCTCCAGCGATGTGCACGCGGTCTTCGGACGCTTGCTGGCGCGTCAATTCGACGAGATGTGGCGGGTGCTGGGATCGCCACCGCAGATCGAGATTCTGGAGCTTGGTCCTGGACGGGGTCTGTTTGCGCGCGATGTGCTGGATTGGTCGGAGAAGAAGTTTCCCGAGTTTTTCAGCGCCTTGCGGTACAGGCTGGCAGAGCGCTCTTCCGCGCTGCGTGAACGCTTGCAGGCCACGCTGGAGCGGCATTTTGCGGCCGGCAATGCCTCGCTGGTGATGTCCTCAGTAGCCGCGGAGCGGCAAAAGAGCGCAGCCCACGGCGTAAGCCGTGGGTTAGAGGGCTTCAGCCCTCTTGGGTTTGAGAGGATCCTGGCCCCCGAGGTGCCTCTCATCGTCTTCGCGAACGAGTTCTTCGACGCGCTGCCGGTCGAGGTAATAAGTCCGCAGGGCCAACTCCGAATCGCCGAAAAGGACGGACGCTTCATCGAAACCTGGGTCCCTCCCTCGTCCGACGACCTGGAATACCTCGACCGCTACAGTGTCCATCCCGAGGATGGAGAGCGCGTGGAGACCGCGGGCATCGCCCAGAACTACATGACTCAACTGTCCGCGAGCATCCAACGCGGATTCCTCATTGCCATCGACTACGGCTATACCCGTGCCGAACAACTCGCTGGACGTCACCGCGACACGCTAATGACATACCGTCAGCACTCTGCCCGCCCCAACCCCTACGAAGCCCCGGGTGAACAAGACATCACTGCACACGTTAACTTCACAGCTCTGGCTGCTGCCGCCGAGCAGCAAGGCATGCAAGTACAACCGCTGCGGACCCAATCTCAATTCCTGATGGGAATCGGCGAACCCAATCAATTTGCCGATGCTTTCGAAGACTGCCGCCTGCCACAGGAGCGCGCGAAGGTCGCCCTACAGCTGAAACATTTGGTGACCCCGGCTGGCCTCGGTGAGAGCTTTCACTCACTGATTGCGAGCAAGGCAGTTGCTCCGGACCGGGTTGCCAGCCTCAGCGGGCTCTCCTTTGGATCGTGAGGCTGTAGGGAGTAACGGCGGGTTCTCAAGTTCAGCCGGTTCGCCTTGTCTGCGAATTCTGCGGTTCTTCTCAGCGCTCTCTGCGATTTAGGGTTCGCTTGTCAAGTTTCCTAAGACCTGAAAACGCAGAGACCGCTGAGCACACCCGCAGAGCGCGCTGAGAGACTCGGCGGAAGCAGCCGCGGCACTACCGGAATAGGAAGAGCTTCTCTCCGGCATAAGAAACTTTCATAGCCAAAAGGTGATTCCCGGGCGGGGGCAACATCATCTATAGCCCAGTCGTCAACAGCCTGCTCACGAGTGAAGGATTCGATGGAAACCTCAGCCCGTCCAGCGCCATGGAAGATCGTGCTGGCGTTCGCCATTATCTATTTCGTATGGGGATCAACTTTTCTGTCGATCCGGGTGGGTGTGCGCGAAGTGCCGCCACTTTTGTTGGCGGGAATCCGCTTCTTTGTTGCCGGCTTGCTTCTCTACGGGTGGATGCGGCTCAAAGGTGTCGCAAATCCCAGCCGGCGCGAGTGGCCGGCAATCGTTCTGCAGGGAACGCTGATCTTCCTGATCGACTATGGCTGCCTATTCTGGGCCGAGCAGCGGGTGCCCTCGGGGATCGCTGCCGTCGTGCTGTCCACCATTGCGGTGTTCATCGCTCTGCTCGACATCACCATCCTGCGCGCGCAGCGACTCACCGCCCGCCTGGGCTTCGCGCTGCTGGTCGGAGTCGGCGGAGTAGCGGTGTTGATGAATCGTTCTTTTTCTCTGGGCGAAGCTCCTGTCGATCATGCGGGCACCATTGCGTTATTGGTCGCGGCATTCAGTTGGTCGGTGGCCACAATTCTGACTCGGCGGCTCACCCTGCCCGCGTCCAAGCCCATGAGCGCCGCAACGCAAATGTTGGCGGGAGGAGTGCAACTGCTCGCCGTGGCCGGCGTCAAAGGCGAGTTTACCGGGTTCCACGTCCAGGCGGTCTCCTGGGAGGCCTGGTTCGCGCTGCTTTATCTCATTGTTGCCGGTTCCATCGTGGGCTTCACCGCCTACATTTGGTTGCTGCATTATGAGTCGCCGACGAAGGTCGGCACCTACGCCTACGTGAATCCGGTGGTTGCTGTGTTGGTCGGACACTTTGCGGGTGGCGAGAGCATCGGGCTGCGTACCGTCTTCGGAACCATCCTGGTGCTGGTCAGCGTGATCACCATCTCCACCACGCCAGCCAGAAGCCAGACCGCGAGACAGGTCGCCGGACCATTGGCTTCCGCTGAGGCAGATTGAGCCATTGGCCCGGAGAGAGTCCCAACAAGTTGTTATTCCACGGACAACATTAGTCACGAACCAGCGAGTCTAGCTGCTGCGCCTCGTGGCGTCAGAGACGCAAGAACGCCGGCAACGACAAACAACGCCAGAACGTCACCCCAAAGGTGCCCCATGTGCTCAGGGTTCGCCACAGACTGTGCTGCCATGATTCCGGCGTGTACCACGCTGGACCACACCGTAAACCAGATGAGGCTCAAGTTTGCGAGCGGGTTACGGCTGGCAACCAGCAGGAATATCCCCAGCGTCGCGTAGACGCCCAGAATCATCTGCAGGTAGTCCGAATGGCCCGTGTGCCAGGACCAGCCGGAAGGCCAAACAATGGTGAGCGGGTAGATCCCGACAACGAAGATCAGACCCACCACTACTAACGCGATACGCAAGTATTTGATGCGACCAGAATCGGCCATATTCTCCTCCCGTAAATTCACTTTGCCAGCTCCGGATTCAGGGCTGATCGTAGAACTTCAGCGCCATAGCGCCGTGCGTGGCCGCCCCACCGGCACGCAACGCAGCCGCAATCAGCGCGCTTTCGGTGACTTCCTCGCGAGAGGCACCCGCGGTTTTCGCGGCCTTGGTGTGCACCTCGATACAGTAAGGGCACTGGGTCGTGAAGGCAACTCCCAATGCAATCAGCTCGCGGTACTTTCTCGGAATGGCGCCGTCCTCGCGGCCGACAATCTTGTCCAGGCTGAGCCAGGCGGTAGATTCCGTGGGCGCAAGTTTGCCCATCTCTTTCAGAAACCGCAGATCAGCGGGGTCATGGTAGTGTTCGCTCATGTGTTCCTCCTAGTTAGTAGTCCTGAATCATTCTTACGATGAGCTGAGCATAGCGGCGGGAAGGAGTTGCAACAAGATGGCAGATATGCCATTGTAGATAGGTGAATACGCCATCCTGTCAGGAGTTTGTATGATCGATGTCACGGTTCTGTTTCTGGACGACACTTTTGCCTCTACCGCGGTCGGCCCTATGGAGGTCTTCCGCCATGCCGGCACGCTGTGGAACTTTCTCACAGGAGGGCGGCCGGCTCCTCGCTTTCGCGTGACTACAGCCTCGGTGGATGGCCGCGCGGTCCGTTGTGACGGGGAAATCCGTATCCGGCCTGACGCGGCGATCACCGATATCCGCAGGACCGAGCTCATCTTCATCCCGACGACCGGGATCAACTTCGATGACGTGCTCGATCGCTACGCATCGGTCGTGCCTTGGCTGCAGCGCTGGCATAAGCGGGGAGCAGCGATTGCCAGCGTGTGCTCCGGCGTGGGCCTGGTCGCAGCTACCGGCATGCTGGACGGCAAACGCGCCACCACACACTGGGCCCTGGCCGA
>JAIQFW010000296.1 GCA_020073105.1 Terriglobia bacterium | reverse complement strand
GGAAAGAGAATTCCTCTTTGAGGAGCAGCGCCAGCCCCAACCCGAGCACGAACTCGACTGCCGTTGCCGCGCCGGTAAATAGAAGCGTGTGACAGGCGCTCGACCCGGACAACGAATCGTACTGTACGCGCGAAATGACGGACGATGGGCGATACAGCCGCGCTCGGAACAGCCATTTACGAAGATTGACGATGATGGCCGCTGGGCAGGCTCGACCCAACTTGGATCCGACTATGCCGCTCTGCTGGTGGAGCCTGGGTACAGTCCGCCCGAGCTAGCCGAATCCCTGCCCGCCGTCGGCACTAGTGTGGGGGCTTTGGCAATCGTCAATGACCGAGGAACTGCGGCCGTATTTCCTTCGCCGAAAACAATCAATTTCAGTGGCTACGAGTGGGCCTTGAGCAGCGGTTCCATTTACCGCGCAGGCTCGAGAAACTTCTTTGACCCGGCGAACGTTTGGACAGACGCAAATGGTGCGCTGCATCTTCGTATCTCAGGCAGCCAAAGTAAATGGACTGCCGCGGAAGTGAAGCTCACGCGCAGCCTCGGGTACGGAACGTACCGTTTCCAGGTGCGCGACATCTCTCACCTCGAACCTTCGGCTGTTTTGACACTTGTCAGCTGGGATGGTGTCGGCACGGAACAGAATCGGCGTGAGCTGGACGTTGAGCTCAGCCGTTGGGGCTATACCAACAATGACAATGCGCACTACGTCGTCCAGCCTTACTACATCCCTGCCAACATTGTGCGATTCCGGATTCCGGCCGGAGTCTTTACTCATTCTTTCCACTGGGAACCTCGGCAGGTGACTTTTTCAAGCGCCGCCGGGTCAGGCAGTACTGGAGCTCCATTGCTCAAGCAGCATGTGTTCAATTCGGGAGTTCCTGTCGCGGGCAACGAGTCGGTACGCATATCGCTATATGTACTTGATAAGGGCCAAGTGCCGTTGAAGAACGGAAACGAAGTCGTGATCGAAAAGTTCGAGTACCTTCCGTGATCTCCTGGTTGCAACGACGTCGACGGGCACTGCATGGGATTGCGTTGATGTGTCTCGTCAGCCATGCGTTCGGACTCGACCCCCATCGTCCCTTGTTCCAGTACGTCCGAGAGAATTGGAATACAGAAGCCAAATTCCCGGGCGGTGCAGTCAATGCAATTGCGCAGACGCACGACGGGTATCTCTGGATAGGCACGGAGAAGGGGCTGTTTCGTTTCGACGGCTTCAACTTCGTGCGGGTCTCATTTGCTTCGACCGCTGGCGCCTCGAATGTTCCTATCTTGGGTTTGCTGACGGATGCGAGCGGGACTCTTTGGGTCCGCGTGCAAGGCTCGGATGTGGTGCGCCAAAAGGGCGGCAAATTCGAAACAGTTGCGTATGGCGCCGGACCACTGAGTTCCCATGTAACTGCCGTTTCGAAAGACAGGAATGGTGCGGTATTGATTTCAGATCCCGTCGAGGGCACGTTCTGGTTCGAGGCAGAAAATACTCAGAGGGTTGCGACGCCCCAGATGCTGCCCGGCTCGTCGCCCGTGATCTCAATGGCGGAGACTTCGGACGGCAACATCTGGCTGGGCACTCTGGGCGCGGGTCTATTTCTTCTTGCGGATAACCGCGCCGCCGCTGTGAATGCCGGACTGCCTGAACGAAAGATCAATTGCCTTCTCATAATTAGCAACGAAGATTTGTGGGTCGGTAGCGACAATGGTTTATACCGCTGGAACGGCCAAGAATTTCGTCGAGAGGCCTTGCCTTCCTCTCTCGGCAACGTACAAATTTTGAGCCTGCTGCAGGATCGTGATTCAAACGTTTGGGCCGGGACTGACCGCGGACTTTTGCGCATCAACACAAAAGGCACATCGTTCTCCGAGGAAAAAGAACTTCGCGGGAACGGCGCTATCAACGTCCTGTTTGAAGACCGCGAGGGAAATGTCTGGGTCGGCGGAGCGCGTGGCCTTGGGCGCATGCGAGACACAGTTTTCATGACGTTTTCTTCCGCTACCGACCCTCGCTTCGAGAACACCGGCCCCGTTTACGGCGACGCAAACGGTCGCACCTGGTTCGCGCCCGGTCAAGGCGGCTTATACGCGATCAAGGATGCTCACGTTCAACCTGGTTCGATCGCGGTCCCCGCCAATGATGTGGTTTATTCCATCGAAGGCCGCGGAGACGAAATTTGGATTGGACGTCAGCGTGGCGGGCTCACACACCTGCAATGGCGGAATGGAACCGCAACCAGCCAAACCTTCACCGAGGCCGATGGGTTGGCTCAAAACAGCGTCTATGCCGTGCTCGAGAGTCGAGATGGATCAGTATGGGCTGGTACTCTAAGCGGCGGCGTCAGCAGATTCCGTGACGGACGATTTACCACGTACACCGCCGCAAGCGGTCTTGCCGCGAACACCGTCTCTTCGATTCTCGAAGCTCGCGATGGAGCCATGTGGTTTGCGACATCCAATGGATTGAGTTCCCTGTCCAACGATCAATGGAAATCCTACAGCACGCGGGACGGTCTACCTTCGGCAAATGTGAATTGCCTTTTCGAGGATTCAGCGGGAGTACTGTGGAGCGGAACGTCTGCAGGTCTGGCGTTTCTCGTCTCCCGGAAAGTTCAGGTTCCGTCATTGCCCGACCTTCTGCGTGAACCTATATTTGGCATCGCGGAAGATAAGAAAGGACGATTTTGGATAACGACTTCCAATCATGTCTTGCAGGTGCCACGAGACAAACTGCTCGCGGGTAACGCTGGAACTGGCGACATTCGCGAATATGGCCCAGCCGATGGGCTGCCGAGCAGCGAAGGAGTCAATCGAAGCAGGTCGGTTATCAGTGACTCTGAGGGAAGGATCTGGATTTCCGTTAAGGGTGGACTGTCGGTAGTCGATCCATCTCACCTGGCATCCAGTTGGCCCCCGGCCATTCCTCATGTTGAGTCAGTGATGGCAGATGGGAAGGCAATCACTCCGATCGATTCGATCCATGTTCCTGCTGTCCACAAAAGAATCACATTCACATATACGGCCCTAAGCCTTGCCGTATACACCAATTTGGGCCCACGTACCTACCATTTCCACCTTCTCGCCAGCAATAGCTATGGAGAATGGAATGGCTCGGAGACGGTTGTCGGCTTCGAGGTTGAGCCTGCATTCTGGCAGACGTGGTGGTTCCGCTCGACATTGGCCGTGCTTCTCGCAAGCATAGTGTTCGTGTTTTACCGGCTCCACCTGCATCGACTTACCCAACAGCTGAACCTGCGTTTTGAGGAACGCCTCGCCGAACGTACGCGTATAGCTCAGGAGCTGCATGATACGTTATTGCAGGGGTTTCTCAGCGCGTCCATGCAACTGCATGTAGCAGAAGATCAACTCCCGGCGGATTCACCTGCGAAACCTCTGATGAATCGGGTTCTCACGCTTATGGGCCGAGTCATCGAGGAAGGCCGCAATGCCGTTCGTGGGTTGCGTTCCGGGCATGATGATTCATCTGATCTCGGGCAAGCATTTTCCCGCGTTGCGCAGGAACTTGTCATCCAGCAAGAAGTTGACTTTCGCGTCGTAATGGAAGGCCTGCCCCGAGCATTGCATCCCATTATTCGCGACGAGGTATACCGCATTGGCCGCGAATCCCTGGTGAATGCGTTCCGCCACTCGCGCGCGAGCAAGATTGAAGTTGAGGTTGACTATTCCGCCAGCAATCTTCGCATTCTGATCCGTGACAACGGTTGCGGGATCGATCCTCAGGTGTTACGCGCAGGACGCGATGGGCACTGGGGGCTTCCCGGTATGCGGGAGCGAGCGGAAAAGGTCGGGGCGAAGCTCAGGGTATGGAGCCGTGCAGCTGCTGGAACGGAGATTGAATTGATCGTGCCCGGCCAGGTCGCGTTTCAATCTCATGCGTCCGCGCGTCCGCGGCAACGGTTTGGCCGATTCAATCCACGGCCGGCTGCACACGAAGTCAATAAGCCCGAAAGCAAACGACAACAATGAGCACCGTCAACAGCATCCGCGTCTTCAGTGTTGACGACCATCCTCTGCTGCGCGAAGGCATTGCCACGCTCATCAAAAGCCAGCCGGATATGGTGCTGGTAAGTGAAGCTGCCACGGGGCGCGACGCCATTCAACAGTTTCAGAAGCACCAGCCGGATGTCACGCTCATGGACCTGAGGTTGCCCGACATGAATGGCATAGACGTGATGATCGCAATCCGCACGGAGTTTCCCGATGCCCGCATCATCATGCTCACTACGTTCGAAGGCGATGTGGAGATCCAACGCGCACTTGAAGCCGGGGCTCGTGGCTATATGTTGAAGAGCATGCCTCCGAAGGAACTGCTGGAAGTAATCCGCCAGGTGCATGCCGGCAAAAAGCGTATCCCGCCCGAAATTGCCGCTCACATTGCTGAGCACATCAGTGATGAAGCTCTAACCGACCGCGAAGTGGAGGTGCTTCGCGAGATCGCGGGCGGCAACCGAAACCGGGACATTGCGGAAAAACTTTTCATCACCGAAGAGACGGTCAAAGTGCACATCAAACACATTATGGAAAAACTAGGGGCCAGCGACCGAACCCAGGCGGTCGCCATCGGCGTTCGCCGTGGCATTATTCAGCTCTAACCACACTCCTAAAAGCAGTCCGCAGGTACCACGATAGTGGTACGAAACAATTCCAAGCTCTAGGGATTCGCCCAGTCAAGAAACTGTCTAGTGTGTAGCGTTGACCATTTTAACGCTGCGATCGACTTTCACGATCTTCCCCGATGGCCTGCCCGGCCTCGGACTGCTCTTGCTCCGGGCCATCGCGGGAATAGCACTCGTGTCTTGCGGCGCAATCCATCTCATCGCCTGGCAGGAAGCGAGGGCGTTCATCCTGGCCGTGGCGGCGATGTCCTCAATCTGCGGACTGTTGCTCCTGTTTGGGCTGTTCAACTGGTTAGCTTGTAGTCTTGGTGCTCTGATCAGCTTGGGAACTGCCCTTGCTCTGATGCAAGTGCCCGTGTTCGACGTCTTATCGGCCAAGGTCTCCGGGGTGTTTACAGCCGTCATTGCAGTGGCACTTTTGTGCCTTGGTCCTGGAGCGTATTCGCTTGATGCGCGACGCCACGGACACCGCGAGATCATCATTCCCGCAAGGCCCCGCTCTTCAGACGACAATTCTCAATAACTCTCTTTGAACTACCTCGATCGAGTTACCTCGCTTTCAGTCTTCCTAGGTAAGGAAAAAACACTGCATATCGGGATGCGCT
>JAIQFW010000295.1 GCA_020073105.1 Terriglobia bacterium | reverse complement strand
GGGACAGTGACTGCCTGCTATTTGACTGGGGTTCGCCTGGGACAAGCGTTGGTTGCAGCTTTTGGGGCCTTCTATCTGGTTAAGGGTGGGCTAAAGATGTTCTTTCTGGTGACCGGTATCGTCCCACTGCTCTGGATTCTTTTCTGGCACCGGTTCTTGAATAAGTGGGAAACAGAACCTGTCCCGAACTTACCAAAGACTGAAGAGAAACCGTCAGGAGGGCGAACTTGGAAAAGACATACGACGGCAGCTTGAGGTTGACCATGCGCTCGCGCTGGAAGATGGTCCACTCGCCGACCACGTCGCGGGCAGCGTTGTTGCAGCCGAACCAGATGGCGGCGACTACCAGCAGAAACTCGATGCCAATGATGCTGCCGGTCAGTTCGCTGAACTGCTGCGGGTTGTCCATGGGAATGCCGTTGCGGCCGACCACGATGGCCGCCGGCTCCTTGAGCACGCTGAATACGAGCGCGATGAGCAGAGCGAACAGTGGCGCCTGCAGAAGAAGGATGATCATCTGGGCGCGGTCGCGGACTTTGAGAATCAGGTTGCGGCGTACCAGGGTAAGCCACTGCGCCAGGCCGATGCCGCGCTTGGCTGCTCCTGCCTGATCGCTCGCGGTGGGAACCTGGCCGGCGCGGTCTTCGACGAACTGCTTACGGTAACGGGATTTGGCAAAGCGATCGCACCACTCCGGCGTGCGCGCGCCGGCCAGGCCGGTGAGCAGCATCTCGGGGCTTAGTTCCCCATCGGTCTTGCTGGCTTCAATGCGCGTGCCGGAGCCCTGCACGGGTTGACCGTGGAAGAACTGAATCGAATCCGGATAGGCCGGGCCGAAGAAGGCCAGCGCGCCCGTGCCCCCGGGATCGCGAGAGATCATTATCAGGTTGTCGAACTTGCGGAACACGTCGATGCTCGGTTGGTGAATCGTCGTGATGATGGTCTTGCCCTCGTGAGAAAGCCGCTTGAGCAGGTCGACTACGCCTTCAGCGTCGTAAGAAGAAAGGCCGGAAGTGGGCTCGTCGAGAAAGAGCACGGGCGTATCGCTGATGAGTTCCAGAGCAATGTTGACGCGCTTGCGCTGTCCGCCGCTGAGGACTTTGCGCTCAGGCGAGCCGATGATGGAGTTCTTTTTGTCGAGGATGCCGAGCTCGTCGAGAATCTTGTCGATGCGCTCTTCGATTTCTTTGTCGGTGAGGTCGGTGCGCAGCTTGGCGGAAAAATAGAGGGCTTCGCGCACCGTGAGTTGCGAGTGCACGATGTCGTCCTGCGGGACGTAGCCCATTTGCTGACGGAACAAATCGTAGGACTGATAGAGATCGGAACCGTTGAACAGGACTTGTCCGCCGGCGGGAGGGGTGTAGCCGTTGAGGGCTTTGAGAAACGTGGTCTTGCCCGCGCCCGCCGGGCCCATGAGAGCCACGAGTTCGGACGGAAAAACCGTGAGCGAGATGGGATCGAGCAGACGCTTGCCGTCGGGCGCGTTGACCATGACCTCGACCGCCTGGATGGACACGTTGCCGTTGTACTCGCGGCGCTGCAGGCTGCCATTCTCGAGCAGTTGAAAGCGGAAGCTGCCGACGCCGATTTCCTGCCCCGCAGCAACCCGCATCCTGCCGCTGACGCGGACGCCGTCCACGAAAGTTCCGTTCAGCGAGCCCAGGTCCTCGACTGAGATGCCTTCGGTTGTGCGTGCCAGGCGAGAATGGTGCCACGAAACCATCGGGTGATCGATGGGCAGTTCGCACTGCGGATCGCGGCCGATGATCATGGAATCGCGCGCGAAGGTGACGGCCTGGTAGTCGGCCTCGCCGACTACCACACGGCGGTCGCTGAGCAGGCGCGCTGCGGGAATCTTGAAAGATCCCAGGTAGACGTCGTCCTCGGGAAGCAACGCCGCTTGCGTGATGCGGTTCTGAAGCTCGTTGATCGCGGTGCCGTTGCGCGAGTTCAGATCCTCGAGGATGAACTGGCCGTTGCGCTCGATGATGCGCGCGTGGTCCCAACTTATCATCGGGTAATCAAGGACGATATCGGATTCGGGGGAGCGGCCGATGCGGATAACACCGGGCTCGCGGACGGGAGCGGGTTGTGCGGGCTGCTGGTCCGGCCAAGGCAGCGGCGCGCTCTGGCCGAGCGTGACATTCTGCTGGCGCGTGATGACGACAGGCATGCGCGGAGTGATCTTGCGGCCGTCAACGTAGGTGCCGTTGGTCGAGCCCAGGTCTTCGATCCCGAACTGGTGCTCGTACTGGATGAGGCGGCAGTGGCGGCCAGAGACTCCCGGGTGGTTCACCACGATGTCGCAAGCAGGGTCGCTGCCGATCAACCATGAGGCGAGGATATGGGAGCCGGACGAGGACATTCCAACACTCCAAAACCAGATAGTGGTGCGGGGGGATAAGGAAGCGAGCCAAACGCGCGACTATTGCGTCGCAAAGAACGCGACGCTTCGCGCGGCTCGCCCAGATCCCTCGCTTCGCAAAGTACGCTCACTCGGGATGACAATCCAACTGCACCCCACCCCAAGCCGGGCCATCGTACAAGAGGAGGGCAAGAGCGGCAAGCCCTGAGCTGTCCTTCTCCGCCACGTTTAGTATCAAACAAGTTCGCCGACGATCTGTTTCTAACCACAAAGGGCACGAAGGCACACAAAGGAAACCCTTGGGAAAGAGCCCTTTGTGAACCTTCGTGTCCTTTGTGGTTCATCGCCGTGCGAACCGGCCTACGTTTAATTGCTTGACCCTCAAGGGGAAGCGGGGGATAATTTGGCCCGCTCTGCGTGTCTTCCCCCGAGCGAGCCCAGCCCCTGAACGATAGTGGCAACTTATTGTTATCCATGGAGTTTTGAACTATGAGCGAAGAGACCAACCGGCGAGTCGGCGACTACGAAATCCTGAATGAGCTGGGCAGCGGGGGCATGGGACGGGTCTACCGCGTGCGCAATGTGATTTCCGAGCGCATCGAGGCGATGAAGATCCTGCTGCCGGACCTGGCCGGACGCCAGGAACTGGCGGCCCGCTTCCTGCGTCCTGGCGTGGATCGCCCATCACCGGCGTCATCTTCTGCTGGATGAACATCGAGATACCCATGAGGATCGGCAGGACATAGGTCGGGTCGTGGCGCG
>JAIQFW010000294.1 GCA_020073105.1 Terriglobia bacterium | reverse complement strand
AATGGCTTCGACGCCGGGAAGAGGTTGCGGCCCTTGGGGCGGCGCTTGTCCGGGACGGGGAGGCATGGATGTGCTCAACGAATCACCTTTCGGATGGGTTGTAACTTTTGATTATACAGGTGCGCTCCTTAGGATTGTTTGACCCGCATCCGGCCGCTGCCCACGCGCGAGTTAGAGAACGATGTTCGGGAAATTGGTTTGCGGCCAGGGCTCTCGGCCCGCGTTACAGCGCCAAATATCCGCCGTCCACGGGAAACACTGTGCCGGTCACCCACGAGGATTCGTCGCTGGCGAGATAGACCGCCAGCCCCGCGATATCCTCCGGCTGCCCCAGCCGGCCGAGCGGATGCACGGCAATGCGTTCCCGGCGAACCGCCTGCGGATCTGGGGCCTGGCTGATGACCGCCGCGGTTAGATCGGTCTCGACAAACGACGGGCAGATGGCGTTCACCCGAATACTCTCGTGGCCGTGATCGATGGCCATGCACTTGGTCAGCAGAACGACTGCGCCCTTCGACGGCGCGTATGCCGCACGATTTCGCGCGCCATTGATTCCCAGCACAGAGGCGACGTTCACGATCGAACCGCCTCCTGCCTTTCTCATGTGGGGTAGCACAGCGCGGGAGAGTAGCCACAGTCCGCGAACGTTGACGTTGAAAGTTTCGTCCCACTGCGCTTCACTGATTTGCTCGACCGTTCCGGGGTGAAGGACCCCGGCATTGTTCAGCAGGACGTTGATCGCACCGAAGTGGGCAACAGTCTGGTCCAGGATTCGCGCGATGTCTTCTTTCTGGGAGACACTCGCTGCAACCACCAATGCCGCTTTGCCAATCTCGCGGGCGGTCTCTTGCAGCTTTTCCTTGCGCCGTCCGACCAGCGCGACTCGCGCTCCTTCACGAGCCAAGGCGAGCGCGCAAGCGCGTCCAATCCCGCTGCCCGCACCGGTCACGATCACAACTCTACCCTGCAGACGTGAGTTCATAGAGATGTCAGTTTAGACGAACCCCCAAGGAGCTGTGCTACTTTCAGAAGGTCTGGCTTGGAGAGACAGTATTTCAACTTTACTCGAAATCACTGCCAGCCTTGCGCCGCGTGCCCGTCGGCATCCGGTGACCCTCGCCTCGTTCCTGCGGAGCCTGGGTATCTTCGGGCTGTTTGTCATCGCCGTCCTGGACGGCTCACCTCTCCCCACATTTGGCGGGCCGGACATCCTGACAGCCATCCTGGCAGCCCGCCACGCTGAGCCCTGGTACTACTATGCGGCGATTGCGACGCTCGGCTCGGTGATCGGGGCATATCTGACCTATCGGGCCGCACACATCGCAGGGGCTGATTATCTGCAGAAGAAGTTCGGGAAACGCCGGGTCTCCAGGTCGCTCGCTTATTTTGAAAAATGGGGGACCGGCGGATTGGCGCTATCCAGCGCCGTGCCCTTCCCGTTTCCTACCAGCGCATTCTTTGCGGCCGCGGGGGTACTGAACTATTCGCTCCGCAAGTTCGTGGCTGTGGTGACCGTGTGTCGAGCAGCCCGCTACACCATGATCGCCGTTATCGCCTTCTACTACGGGCGGCACTTCATCCGCGTGCTACGTCATCCCCAGCAGTATTACGGATGGTTTCTGGCCATCCTGTTCGCCGTGGCTGGGCTGATTGCAGCAAAAGTTGTGATACAGCGGCGGTTGGCGGGGACGCAGCAAGCTGCGTCTCTACACAACGGATTGGTACAGTAGCGACGTTGCTCGCAACGTCTCCGGGAGAGAAGCTCAGTAACCCCCGCCCTCCAGGCGCACCTTGCCGCGGAACATGCGGAAGATGAAGACAAAATAGGCGAGCGCCAGCACTACCCCGATACACAACCAGGTGAGGCCCACGGTGAGGCCGTGGCGTCCGGCGGCGGAGTTGTAGATGGTGAGGCTGTAACTCGGGTCCGTGCTCGCGGGGAGGACGACCGGATACAGCGCGAACGCGGCGCCCACTAGCATGCCCACAATGTAGAGGCCCGAAGACACAAAGGCAGGCTTCTCTTTCCCCTGTCTGGTGAAACGAAGCATCATGGCCAGACTCGCCACCACCAGCAAAGGCACGAGCAAGCCGATGGGATGCTGGCGATAGTTGTCCATCACCCCGGGTTTGATCCAGTACGTGGCAATAAGGCTGACCACGGTGAGCAGGGCCTGGACCGGCCACATGATCAGCGCGATTCGGCGGGCGCGCTGGTTCAACTCGGCTTCGGTCTTGGTCACGACGTAGAGGGTGCCGTGCGCCGTCAAGGTCACCAGCGCGATCACGCCCGCCATGACCGTGTACCAGTCGAGGATGC
Organism: Terriglobia bacterium; assembly: GCA_020073105.1. Lineage (GTDB taxonomy): Bacteria > Acidobacteriota > Terriglobia > Terriglobales > Acidobacteriaceae > JAIQFW01. The sequence goes on along the minus strand of JAIQFW010000294.1, from coordinate 817 downwards.
CGGGTTGCGGGCCAACTCTCCAGTCTGTCCAGAGCGGTTCAAAGAAGTAGCCATCTGCACCGAGGGGCACTCCGCGAATCACGTTCCCCAGGGCCGCACCCAGGAAGATGGCGAGCAGGACGCTGGCCACGCAGAACACCACATCGAAGAAGCCCTGCCACACCGGATTCTCCATCTGGGTGCGAAACTCGATGCCGATGGCGCGCAACATGAGCAGCCACAGCACCATCATGAGCGGGAGGTAGAAGCCGCTGAAGCTGGAGGCATAGAGCTGGGGAAACGCGAAATACAGGGTGCCGCCCGCCGCCAGCAGCCAGACCTCATTGCCGTCCCACACCGGGCCAATCGCACGCAGAATCATGCGGCGCTCGTCAGAATTTCTGGCTGCGATCAAATAGATTGCGCCCGCACCAAGATCGAAGCCGTCGAGCACAACATAAGCTGCCACCATTACCGCCACAATCATGAACCAAAGGGTTTCCATAGAATCCTCTAGTGGGCCACCGCCGGTTCTGCCACTGGTCCCCGTTCAATTTCCCGGCGTACCAGGAACAGGAACAGAATGCCGAGCACCAGGTACATCCCCATGAATCCGAGCAGAGTGAACATCCCATTCCCCGCAGAAACGGTTTTCGAGTAGCCGTCCTTGGTGAGCATCAGGCCGTACACCAGCCACGGTTGCCGGCCCAGCTCGGCTGTCATCCAGCCGGCGGTGTTCGCGATGTAGGGGAACGGCAGGCTGAGGAGCAAAATCCACAACATCCAGCGCGCGTCGAACAGCTTCCCGCGCCACAGCAGGAAGATCGAGACCACCATG
>JAIQFW010000114.1 GCA_020073105.1 Terriglobia bacterium | reverse complement strand
TGGCTATGCAGAAAGATGGCGCGGTAGCCTCGCACCAGGACGTAGATGGGGTTCTTGGCGAACAGAGGCAGGAAACCCGGAGGGAGGGACGAATCGGGATAGCAGATGGGAGTCACGAAGAACCAGAGGGTGAGCAGGAAGCCGATGCCAAAGCCCACGAACCACCCGTTGGAGGTGGGGCGTTGCAGCACGATCGCGCTGATCTTGTCGGTGACGGTGGCAAAGGTATACCCGGGTTCGATGACCGGGGCCTGCTTGCTCGACGTCACTGATTTCGTTTGCTCGTCCATGAATTGACCGCTTACGTTTCCAGTTCGGGGTTAGGGTTGCGAATCTCGGCCAGGTACGTGGTGCGCGGCCGGGTGTTCAGATCGCCCAGCAACGAATAGTTGCGCGCCTGCGCTTTCAATTTTGAAACCCGGCTGTTGGGATCATTGATATTGCCGAACACAATCGCGTCTGCCGGACACGACTGCTGGCATGCCGACTGCAACTCGCTATCCGAAATCTTGCGATCCTCCCGCTCCGCCACAATGCGGCTCTCGTTGATGCGCTGCACACAGTACGTACACTTTTCCATCACGCCGCGGCTACGCACCGACACGTCCGGATTGCGCATCATCTTGTACTGCGGCGTCTCCCAGTCCTGGAACAGCAGGAAATTAAACCGCCGCACTTTGTAAGGACAGTTGTTCGAGCAGTAGCGCGTCCCCACGCAGCGGTTGTAGACCATGTCGTTCAGGCCTTCGGTGCTGTGGTTGGTCGCACCCACCGGACACACCACCTCGCAAGGCGCGTTCTCGCAATGCATGCAAGGCACCGGTTGGAAGTACGCCTTGGGATTGGCGCGGTCTCCCTGGTAGTAGGCATCGACACGAAGCCAGTGCATGTGACGACCGATGACGACCTGCTCCTTGCCCACCACCGCAATGTTATTTTCCGACTGGCAGGCGACGATGCAGTTGTTGCATCCCACGCAGGAGTTCATGTCGATCGCCATGCCCCACGCGTAGTCTTCTTTCTTGTAGTCGTATCCGGGATAGAGCGTCAGCCCGGGCGCCGGTTCTTCTTCCTGCGCGAAGTTGGGTTCTTTCTTGTACTCCGCAAGCGACGCCGCACGCACCAGCGGACGCGTGGCGCCATCGGGCGTGTCCATGGTCTGGTACCCCTGCGTGGACGCAAGCTTGTAGGTATCGCCAGTCTTGCGAATGTTCAGCCCCGTCGCGAGCCACGGGGTCGCACTCGTTCGCAGCGGATACATGTCGAAGCCTGCGCCGGTTCCGGCACGGCCTGCGCGCCTGCGCCCGTAGCCCAGAAAGGCGGTGACCGAATTGTCGGGATGCCCCGCTTGAATCCAGATTGGAGCTGCGACTTTTTTCCCGTTCAACTCCAACTCGACCATGTCCTCGGACTTCAGTTGCAGTCGGTCCGCCATCGCCGGACCGATGAGCACGGGGTTGTCCCAGGTCATCTTGGTCATCGGGTTCGGCAGTTCTTGCAGCCAGCCGTTGTTGGAGAAGCGTCCGTCGTAGATGGAAGGATCGCGACGGAAGTTGAGCTCGATTGGCGCAGTGCTAGCGGGCGCGGGCTTGGGAATGCTTGCCGTCTTTAGCACTGGCGTCCTAGCTGCGAACGCCGTGCCTTCAATCCATCCGTCGTGCAATGATTTTCGCCAGAAGGCCTCGAAATCAGGTCCGGGATGTTGTTTCTGCCAGTAAGCCTGCACGATGTCGTGTCCGCTGGCGTCCGCCTGCCCCGACAGCAGCGCCACCATTTCGTGCGCACTCTTGCCGTTGTACAGCGGAGCGATCAGTGGCTGCACAATGCTCACGGTGCCGTCGTAGGCGCGAGTGTCACTCCAGGCCTCGAGGTAGTGCGACTGATTGACGTGCCACTGGCAGAGTTCCGCGGTTTCGTCTTCGTACAGTCCGACGTGGACTCGCAGCGGAATCTTGGTGTTCTTAAGCGCATCGGCAAAACCGAAGTCGGCAGGCGCATCGTAGGCGGGGTTGCCGCCCATGATCACCAGCAAGTCGACTTTCCCGCCCCGCATGTCCGCGATCAGATCTTTGAGAGACTCAGTCTGATTGACCGGGTTGGCATCCACTGGGTCGGTGTAGAAAACCGTCTTCCCGACATTGCCCAGCGCGTTGTTCATGGCGTGAGCCATCGCATGTACAGCGGGGGGTTGATGGTCGCCGGAAATCACGACGCTCGCGCCGTGGTGTAAAGAGAGGTCTGACGCAACACGCTCCGCAAATTTCGTATGCTCGCTGTCTTGCGGGTTCGAGTTCGCCATCAAGGCAAACTGAAGCAGGCCCGCAAAACCCTCAATGTCCGCTGCGCGCAGCGGCAACCGATGATCCGCCTTCGCTCCCGTCGAACTCGGAGTACTCTCGGCTACATAGAGCCGGTTCATGTTGCCATCAGGATTCCGCCGCTTGGCGAAGTCGCGGATGTAGCGAGTGGAACCAGGAAAGCCCGCATACAAGAAATCGGCATCGAGCGAGACAATTACATCTGCACTTTCCAGCTTGTACTGCGTCTCCACTGGCTCGCCGAACGCCATCCGCGCGCCTTCGTGCACGTTGTCGCGATTCACTGGCTCGTAAACATGCCACTTGGCCTGCGGATAAATCTTGAGCAGCGAACGCAACTGGTCGGCCAGCGTCGGCGATGAAACCGTCTGCGTCAGGATGCGGATGCCCGCGCCCTGCAAACCCTTTTGCGCACTCAACGGCCCGCGAATGGCCTCCAGGAACGATCCCCACGTACGCACCTCGCCGAGGTAGCTGATGTTCTCCGAGCGGTCGGGATCGTACATTCCCAGGATCGACGCCTGCGCGAACACATCGGTCCCGCCCAGGCTCGCGGGATGCTGCGCGTTGCCTTCAATCTTGGTGGGACGATACTGATGGCTTTCCACCAGCACCGGGCTGGCGTATCCGCCCAGTTCAAACGCCGTGGCGTAAAACAGTGGCCGCCCAGGAATCAGTTCTTCGGGCTGCCGGACATACGGAACAATCGGTTCGAGCGGCTGCTTGGTGCAGGCGGTCATTCCCGCCAGCGCCAGCGATGCGCCCATCAGCTTCAGGAAGCCGCGGCGCGACGCCCCATCGAGCCACTCTGACGCGCCCTTGGGAAACTCCCGGTGCATCATCTCCCGGAACTCCGCGCTGCCCGCAAGTTCCTCGAGACTGCGCCAGTACTCCGGCCCGGTGGTTCCAGCGATGGCGGCGCGCGCTGAGGCCAAATCCAGTTTGCCTTTCTTCCCCGGACAGACGTCCTCGCGATGCGGCGTGCCGTTGTTCTTTTCCATCATGCTCATCAAAGTTTCGACCTAGGCGGAGCAGGCCTTTCAGGCCTGCAAGAGCCACCCTTCAATTGACACGGGCTTCAGCCCCAGGAGGCATCTCAGCGGCTAAAGCCGGCGAGCTCAAATCTCGTAGTTTGCAGCGCTAAAGCGCTGCTCCACCCCAAACCTAATGACCAGCAACCTATCCTCGATGCTCAACGCGGCATCGCTCACCGGTGACAGGTCGAACAGCTGGTGATATCCGTCACCGTCCTCAGCTTGTACTTTTGCACCAGATCCGACCCGAGCGACCTCTGGTCCGCATATTCTTTGCCGTCTACCGAAACCGGCTTCAGACTCGACGGCGGCTCATACCGCATATTGAAAACCTCGTCCCGCGGTCGCAGAAATTTCTCCGGCGCACGATGGCACTCCAGGCACCATTCCATCTGTAGAGAAGCTTCGTTATACATGAGCGGCATGCGGTCCACCGGCCCATGGCAGGTGTTGCAGCCCACACCCTTGTTGATGTGAATGCTGTGATTGAAGTAAACGAAGTCCGGCAGATCGTTTACCCGCGACCATACCAGCGACTTGCCACTGCGGTAACTCTCCCGCACCGGTTCCAGCAATGGCGCTCCCATCCAGATCTGGGAATGGCAGTTCATGCAGGTCTTGGTGGGAGGAATCCCGGCAAAACTCGATGTCTCCACTGAAGTATGACAATAGCGGCAGTCAATCCCCAGGCCCGCCACATGGTGTTGATGGCTGAAAGGGACCGGCTGCGGGCGCGCGACCTTGGCGTAGGTGATGTAGGGCGACCGCTGCAACTCCAGAGCAGCCCACAGCAGGGCAGCGACCAGGAACACCGCGCCATAGATCGTGGCCCGGGAGATTGTATTCGTGCTGCGGTGAAAGATCTGCATGCATCAAAAGCGTTCAGCACCGCGCAGTCGATACCTCGGCCCCGGCCAATGGGATCGCCCGGCTAGACGGTCACTGATGATTGTGATCTGGATTACGAAAACTGGTGATTATAGCAGTTCGGGGAATCTCTTGCGTGTGCCGGCTGAACCCATACGCCGTCATCGCAAATTCATCACCAGCAGTTTGGGTTCGGTCATTTCCTCGATCGCGTAACGCAAGCCTTCGCGGCCAAGTCCGGAGTCCTTCACGCCTCCATAGGGCATGTGATCGATGCGAAAGGCCGGCACATCACCGCCAATCACACCCCCAACCTCCAGTTCTTCAAAAGCGTTAAACAGCAGCTTGGCATCGCGAGTAAAGATGCCGGCCTGCAAGCCGTAGGGAGAACGGTTGATCGCCTTGACCGCCTCGTCGAACTGTTCATAGGGCTCGACCGTCACGACTGGGGCAAATATCTCCTGGCAGTTCACCTTCATTTCGGGACGCGTCCCGGTCAGCACGGTGGGTTCCAGAATCGAACCTTTGCGCTGACCACCTGCCAGCAATCGCGCCCCGCCGCGCACCGCCTCCTGGACCCAATCACTGGCTCGAACGGCATCGCTCTCGCGGATGAGCGGCCCAACGTCCGTGGTCTCTTGCAGCGGATCTCCACAAGACAGCTTTTTCACTCCTGCCACCAGCAGGTCCGTGAACTTGCTGTACACCGACCGCTCCACCAGAATGCGCTGCACGGAGATACAAGTCTGCCCGGCGTACCCGAAGCCCCCAGCCACACACCGCTCCGCTGCGAAAGCGACGTCGGCATCACTGTGGACAATCACTCCTGCATTTCCACCCAACTCGAGAATGACCTTCTTCTTGCCGGCTCGCCGCTTGATGTCCCAACCGACCGCCGCGCTGCCGGTGAAGCTGATCATCTTCAAGCGATCATCCGTCACTAACAGTGCGGCATCTTCATTGGACAGGGGAAGCACGTTGAGAGCGCCATCCGGCCAGCCTGCCTGCTGCACAACATCGGCCAGCAGCAACGCTGTCAAGGGGGTCTGCGGAGCGGGCTTGATCACCATGGTGCAACCCGCGGCAATGGCTGGAGCTACCTTGTGTGCGACCAGGTTCAGGGGAAAATTGAAGGGCGTGATTCCGGCAATCGGGCCAAGCGGGAAGCGCTTCACCATTCCCCATCGCCCAACCGTGAATTCCTGCCAATCGAGCGGCAGATACTCGCCGTAGATCCGCGTGCTCTCCTCGGCTGCAACCGTGAAAGTGAAGATGGACCGCTCCACTTCCGTCCGCGCTGCCTTGATCGGCTTTCCCGCTTCCAGCGCCAGGGTGTGGGCAAATTCCTCTTTACGCTGGGTAATGCCCTGGGCCACCCGGCGCAGCATGCGCTGCCGTTCAAAAGCAGGAAGCCGGCGGGTGGTTCCAAAAGCCTTCAGAGCGGCGGCAATCGCGGCCTCCGCGTGCTCGCGCCCTCCCTGATACACGCGGCCGATCACGCTTCCGTCGTAAGGTGCGCGAATCTCGACCGGGGTGCCTTCCTCTATCCACTTGCCATCAACGAGAAAACCTTGCGTGGTGACGGGGGTCACAATCATCTGTGCCATGGCGTATGCTTTGGACCTCCTGGCAGGCAACGGTAAGATTATAGGCTCTTGCCGGGCAAGCGCAGCGTTAGAAAAAGTAACAGTCCCAAGGAAAAAGAGAACGTGCCTACCTCCATCGTGGAAACCAGCCAGCGGCTGCGCAAGGGGCAAGTTTCGCCCGTCGAGTTAACCCAGGATTGCCTGGCGAGGATCGAGAAGCTGAATCCCGCCCTCAACGCATTCATCACCGTAACCGCGGACTTCGCCCTGGCACAGGCGCGGAAGGCTGAGAAGGAAATTCAGCAGGGGAAGTGGCGCGGGCCGCTGCACGGAATTCCCATCGCGTTAAAAGACATCATCGACACAGCCGGGACACGAACCACTGCTGCCAGCGCGCTGTTCAAGGACCGGGTGCCGGGGGAAGACGCGGAGGTGACGCGCCGCCTGAGTCAGGCAGGCGCGGTGTTTCTAGGGAAGCAGAACCTGCACGAGTTCGCCTATGGCGGCAGCTCGATGGTGAGCTACTTTGGGGAAGTCCGTAATCCGTGGGATTTGGGACGGATTGCCGGCGGATCGTCAGGCGGGTCCGCCGCGGCAGTGGCAGCGGGTTTGTGCTACGGCGCCATCGGCACGGATACTGCGGGCTCTGTCCGCGAACCGGCTGCTCAATGCGGAGTGGTTGGGCTGAAGCCCACCTACGGGCGTGTGAGCCTGCGCGGCGTGATTCCACTTTCCCTCTCGCTCGACCACGTGGGCCCGATCACGCGGACGGTGGCGGATGCAGCGCTCATGCTCCAGGCCATCGCCGGATACGATGCGGGAGATGCGACCTCTGTCGATGTGCCCGTCCCAGAGTATTTCGCGGCCCTCGGCGTCGAAGGAAGGCCAATCAGAGTCGGCGTCCCGCGAGGGTTTTTCTGTGAAGACCTTGATCCAGAAGTTGCGTCCGCCTTTGAGCAGGCACTCACGGTTCTGTCCAAGGCAGCCGACGTGCGCGACGTCCAACTGGTGGTCCCCACCGACCGTACCCTGCAGGCCGCGGAATCGTACGCCTACCACGCCGGGTTTGTGGCCCGGAATCCCGAACTTTATCAGCCAGAGACGCTGCGCCGGATTCGCAGTGGAGAGAACGTCTCTGCCCAAGAGATCGAGGAGCGGCGGCTCGAGTTAAAAAAGCTGCGCCAGGAGATCGCTGGCGTTTTCAAAGATGTGGATGTGCTGGTGACTCCGTGCGTTCCGATCCCGCCGCCGCCCATTGCCGAGCTGAAGGAGCATCCGGACCTTCTGCGCCCGCGGGAGCTGGTCCTGCTGCGAAATACCCGGCCGTTCAATGTCTGGGGTCTGCCTGCAATATCGGTTCCCTGTGGCTTCACAGAAAAGGGTCTTCCCATCGGCCTGCAGATCGCTGGCCCGCACTGGGGAGAGGTCAGAGTTCTGCAGGTGGCTTACGCGTACGAGCAAGCCAGCGCCTGGCACAAGCGCGAAGCGGACGTTGGCGTGCACTGACTCGGTACCGCCACTTACGTCTTGTCATGCTGAGCGAAGCGAAGCATCCCTGCCCTCTAATCGCTTGCCGGGAATAGGGATTCCTCGCTTCGCTCGGAATGACAGAGTTGGATTTCTACTGTCCTCCGCCCGCCTTTTCCATAAAGCCTGCCTGGTCGCTCTTCATTTTCTTCAATGCGTCGAGCGGCAGGTACACCATGTGGCCGGCCTCGTAGGTAGCAAACGAGATGTTCTCACGATACTTCGGGTTCAGGTCGAGGTGGTCAAAGGTATAGTTCGCCGCGTAGTAGGGAGTCGCCAGGTCGTAATAGCCTTCCATCACCAAGATCTTCAGGTAGGGATTCTTCGCCATGGCTTCCCGCAGGGCAGTGGCGGTGTCCGGGAAGCCCTTAATGGACGGTCCCCATTCCCATTTCTCAAATCCTGCCTCCTGCGCAAACGTGTAATAAGGCATGTCGGTCTTGTAGCCCAATTCCGTGCGTACGTAGTTGTTGAATACAGAGGTGTAAGGCGGCAGGATCGAAGAGCTGGTAGGGTCGAAAAAGTCCGTGTCCAGTAATCCATCGGGATCGGGCCCGGTGAAGCGCCCGTCAAGCCGCCCCACTCGCAGTTTCTGATCGATCAGCAGGTAGTGAGTAAACTTCGGCACATCGATGCGCAGGTTGGCTTGGTCAAGTACGTCCTTGTTCAACCCCGTATAGCGCGCCATGTGCTCAATCACCTTCTGCCGCTCGTCGGGAGAAAGTGCATCGCCCTTGGCTAGCGCTTGGGCATATTCACCCGAAGCCCATTGCTCAGACTCCTGCCGCGCCTTGTTCATGTCCTGCGCCAGATCGGCCGGTAGCTTGTGGTGATAGCCGGCGATCGTAGTGAAGGTAGGAATCAGCAAGATGTAGGGCTGGTCGTTGGTCTTGGTGTCCACCAGGGTTTCGAAGTTCAGCACCGTGGAGAGCAGAGTGATGCCATTGAACGAAATCCCATGATCGGCAAGATATCCCGCCACGCCCGCCGCGCGTGTGGTTCCATAGCTCTCGCCGAGCAGGTAGAGCGGAGAACTCCAGCGCTCATTGCGCGTGATGAACAGCCGGATGAATTCGCTGAAGGCCTCGATGTCACCCTTCACTCCCCAGAATTTCTTGGAGAGTTCTGCATCGGCGGCGCGGCTGAAACCGGTACCGATGGCATCGACGAGCACGAGGTCACTCTTGTCGAGCAGAGTGTACTGGTTGTCTTCGATGCGGTAAGGGGCCGGGGGCATGAAGCCGTTGGACTGAAGCACCACACGCCGGGGGCCGAGCGCTCCCATGTGCAGCCAGATCGAAGCTGATCCCGGGCCGCCATTGAAGGCGAAAGTAAGTGGCCGCTTGCCGGCGTCCTGCCCATCTACGGTGTAAGCGGCGAAGAACATTTCGGCTTCGATCTTGCCATCAGAGCGTTTGATGGGGAGCCGTCCAGCGGTCGCGGTGTATTTCAGCGCCTTGCCGTTGACCGTGATCTGGTGGTGCGTAATCACTGGCGGCACTTCGCTCATGTCGAAGTGCTCTTCCTTGTCTTTGCCACTGGCCGTCTCGCTGGCGGCCGGCTTCTGTTCTTGGGGTGGATTGGTGGCAGCGTTTTCCGGAGCCGGTTTGTCCGGGGTCTTGGCGGCAGCCTGAGCCTCGGGCTTTTTCGAATCGCCCTTCTTGGACGAGTCGGTTTGCGCTGGAGCAGCAGTGATCAGAACTAACGATACAAGGACAGCTACCATCAAAGAACGCATTGTCATCTCCGCAATAGAGTCGGATTCGGTGCCGGGAAATGTAACGCAGAGTACCACTTTCTCCGCAGAACGGTTGGACGGCTGCGGACGCAAAAGGTGATTGGTAATATGTCTACGTGTCCAAAGCAGTCAGCAAATCCAGGCCCAGGGTCCTAACGGCTGCTCTCCTGGCGCGTATTCCATGGCTGGTGCATGGTTTTTCCACGCGTAGCGGAGGATTCTCGCGGCCCTACGGCGGGCGGGCCCTCAACCTCGGATTTACCAAGCACGACTCGCGAACCGCCGTCGAGAGCAACCGGGCAGCATTCCTGCGAAGCCTGGGAGCCGTCGATGGCAAAAGAACCTGGCCCCTGGTTACGCTACGACAAATTCACTCGGACATCATTCACTGCGTCACGGTCCCGCCTCGAAGCCCGCTCAGCGGGGACGGCCTCATCACCCGCTCTCCGGGCCTCCTCCTCGCCGTGCTGACCGCCGATTGCCTGCCGGTGATTCTGGTCGATACCAAGCAGCGAGCGGTGGGAGTGTTCCATGCGGGCTGGAAGGGAACGGTCAGGCGGATCATGGAGAAGGGTGTGGGAGAGATGCGGCGCTGGTTTGGGACCAGGCCGCAGGATCTCAAAGCGGCCATTGGGCCGGGCATTCACGGGTGCTGCTACGAGGTCGGCCCCGAAGTCCGCGATGAATTCGAATCGCAATTCGCTTACGCCGCCAGTTTGTTCCGCGAAACCAAGGAATCTGATGCGGTTCGGGAGAAGTACCCGCTCTTGTTCCTGACGGCGCGGGCGCCCGGCCACAGCGAACTGCCCAAGAAGATCTTCCTCGATCTGGTCGAAGCCAACCGGCGGCAGCTCATCGAAGCCGGCGTCTCGCAGAACAAAATCACGGCGTCGCCGCTGTGTACGTCGTGTCGAACGGACTTGCTGTTTTCCCATCGCGCAGAGAAGGGTATGACCGGAAGAATGATGGGAGCGGTAGGGGTTAGGTGAAGCTACTTCTTCGCCGCCTTCAGCCGTTGTTCCAGGGCCGAGACCTCATCCTGCAAGCCCTTGGGCATCCGGTCTCCGAATTTTGCGAAGTGGTCCCTGATTCGCGGCACTTCCTCCAGCCAGCCCTGCACGTCAACGCTCAGCAGCTTGGCTAGGTTGGCTGGTGGGATGTTCAATCCCGCGGTATCCAGGTCGGCAGGCTCGGGAAGCCGTCCAATAGCCGTATCCGTGGCGTGGGCCTTGCCGTCGCAACGTTCGAAAATCCACTTGAGCACGCGGCTGTTCTCCCCGTATCCGGGCCAGAGGAACTTGCCGTGCTCGTCCTGGCGGAACCAGTTGACGTAGAAAATCTTCGGCAGCTTCGACGCCGTGGAGCGCTCTCCGACTTTCAAATAGTGGGCGAAGTAGTCACCCATGTGATAGCCGCAGAACGGCAGCATGGCCATCGGGTCGCGGCGCAGCTGACCGACCTTGCCAGCGGAGGCGGCCGTAGTTTCGCTGCTGGCTGTGGCGCCCAGGAATGTTCCATGCTGCCAGTTGAAAGATTCTGTGACCAACGGCACAATTCCCGCGCGTCGCCCGCCAAAAAGGATCGCGTCGATCGGCACGCCCTTGGGATCCTCCCACTCCGCCGCTATGACCGGGCACTGCCCGGCAGGCGTAGTAAACCGGGCATTGGGATGGGCGGCCCGCCTGCCCGAGTCCGGCGCCCACGGACGCCGCAGCCAGTCAACGAGTTCGGTCGGCTTCTCCTCGGTCATACCTTCCCACCAGATGTCGCCGTCCGGCGTCATCGCACAATTGGTGAAGATCGACTTCTTCGCGACCGTCAGCATGGCATTCGGGTTCGACTTCACCCCGGTACCCGGAGCCACGCCAAAAAAACCGTACTCCGGATTGATGGCGTACAAGCGGCCATCCGCGCCGAACTTCATCCAGGCAATGTCATCCCCAATCGTCTCCACCTTCCACCCGGGAATCGTCGGGATCAGCATGGCCAGGTTGGTTTTTCCGCAGGCGGAGGGGAATGCCCCGGTGAGGTACTTCACTTGGCCGGAGGGATTGATGAGCTTGAGGATGAGCATGTGCTCAGCCAGCCAGCCCTCGTCCCGGGCCTGCACGGAGGCGATACGCAGCGCGTGGCACTTCTTGCCCAGCAGCGCATTGCCGCCATAGCCGGAGCCGTACGACCAGACCTCACGAGTTTCGGGGAAATGGCAGATGTATTTGTGTTCCGCGTTGCAGGGCCAAGTAGAATCCTGCTGGTTCGGCGAAAGCGGGGCACCGAGCGAGTGCAGCCCGCGTACAAACTCCCCATCGTCGCCAAGGGCGGCGAGCACGTTGGCTCCCACGCGCGCCATGAGGTGCATGTTGGCAACCACGTAGGCAGAGTCCGTGACCTCGACCCCGATGTTGGCAATGGGGGAGCCGATGGGGCCCATGCTGTAAGGAATCACGTACATGGTGCGGCCCGCCATCGAACCGCTGTACAGCTCGCTGAGCCTGGCCTTCATGGCCGCCGGGTCTTCCCAGTTGTTGGTCGGGCCTGCGTCGGCTTTATTCTGCGAGCAGATGAACGTCCGGTCCTCGACCCGGGCTACGTCTCCAGGATCAGAGCGCACCAGCACACTGTCGGGACGCTTGGCGGGGTTCAAGGGGATGGCGACGCCAGACTGGATCATCAGCCGCAGCATCGCCTGGTACTCGTCGGGCGAGCCACTGCACCAGTAGACGCGATCAGGCTTGCAGAGTTGGGCTATCTGCGCCACCCAGATATGTAGCTGACGGTTTCGGCTCTGTGTCGCTTCGACTTCCATCGTCAGGGTGGCCATCTTCGAGATATCTCCCAACAAGACCGAAATGCGCTACTGCGCTGTAAGCGGGATTACCCGCTAAAAGCGACCTAGTATTGTGCCTCTTTCCGCCAGGACTTCCAAGTACCGTGCCGCCACGATCTTCGGGCAAGCTTGGAAGTCTCATCGCAACTTATTGTGCTGGCGTGGTTTACAGTCAGGCTGGGCCCGCTGCGGTCAGTTCTTCCGATACGACAGCCTCGAGATTCTGCAGAGTCTGCTCCACAGTCAACGAATACATCTCCCGTCCCACGCCCTCGCCTGACTCCAACGCCGTCTTCAGATAGTGTCCCGCAATCTCGATGGCCAGCGGGTCGGTGATCATTTTTCCGGTGCGGTTCTGGTATTCAACCCAGGCGGGGTGCGGCAGGGCTATCCAGACGGGGCGGCCGTCCACCAAAAATTTGATGTCTACCGCATCGGCATGACGAGTGGCAATGGCCACGATCAAAGCCTGATAGAGGCAGTGCACTTTTTTCTTGGTCCAGCGATCGACCGCGTGGAAATCCTTGTACATGGCAACTGAAAACTATATCGGAGCGCGCCGTACTGGAGCAACCGATCAACCCCATCAGCGAGACGCGGACGTGAATTATCATGGTCGGGCTGAAGGCTGATGGCTGACGGCTGAAAGCTCTCATGAAAAACCTGGGCATCCTGCTGTCTCGACGCGGATCAAATTTCGAAGCGATCGCGAAAAGCGTTGCCGCGGGCCGCATTCCCAATGCCCGGATTGCTATTGTCATTTCAAATCGTAGCGATGCCGGGGGCCTTGCGATCGCTCGCCGCCTGGGACTGGAGACGCTGGTCATTCCCTCGAAGGGGAGGGATCGAGAGCAGCATGATCGCGAGGTGGTGGCCGCGCTACAAAAGCACGAGGTTGACCTGGTCTGCCTGGCGGGATACATGCGTCTGTTGTCGCCCTGGTTTGTAAGGCAGTTCCCGCAGCGCATTCTCAACATCCACCCGTCGCTGCTGCCTGCTTTTCCCGGGCTCGAAGCCCAGGAACAGGCCCTCGCTTATGGGGCGAAGGTTTCCGGCTGCACGGTCCACTTCGTTGACGAAGAGCTTGATCACGGGCCAATCATTGTGCAGAAGACTGTGCCCGTGCTGGATACCGACGACGAGCACACCTTGGCCGCACGCATCCTCGAGCAGGAGCACATTGCTTACAGTGAGGCAATCAGCTTGGTGTTGGAAGGTAATTTCGAGATCGTCGGTCGACGGCTGACCAGAAAGATCCCGGCGGGATAGACAGATGTCGCCCAGTTTCTTCCTCGATAAGCAGCAACCACCCAGTGCGAAAGCGCTCTCTCTGGTCTTGGGCAAGCCCGGGACTTTGTGGAATGAGATCAAGGCGCATGTCGCATCGCAGTATGAACCGATTGTTGAAGCGTGGGGATACGCCGGCAAGCAGTACGGGTGGTCGCTGGGGCTCAAGCAGAGGAAGCGTTCAATCTTGTACCTGATCCCCGGCGAAGGCGGGTTCGTGTGCAGCCTTGCCTTCAGTGAGAAGGCGGTCGCGGAAGCCCGCACGCGGTCACTTCCGGCGGGTGTCATGAAAACGATCGATGAAGCTAAACGTTTTGCCGAGGGGCGTGCGGTTCGACTGGAGATCAAGTCGAGCAAAGACGTCGCCATCGTGAAGCAGCTTGTCGACATCAAGATGAGCAGCATTTGACCCTCAAATCGTCAGCGTCGCTGCCTGTCGACTCGCATTCTTTATAATGAAGTGAATGCCAAACTTCGCTCCCGTCGACGAGCAGATGGCCTACATCCGGAAGGGCGCTGCGGAAATCATCCGCGAAGCCGATCTCCGCGCCAAACTTGAAAAGTCCCGCACCACGGGCAAGCCGTTGCGTGTGAAGCTCGGTATGGACCCCACCGCTCCCGACTTACACCTCGGCCACACGGTCGTCCTGCGCAAGCTGAAGCACTTTCAGGACCTGGGACACACGGTCATCTTCCTGATTGGGGATTTCACCGGGATGATCGGCGACCCCACCGGGCGTTCGGTAACACGTCCGCCACTCTCGCGCGAGCAGATCGAGCAAAATGCCGAAACCTACAAGGCGCAGGTGTTCAAGATTCTTGATCCGCAAAAGACGGTCATCGACTTCAACCGACGCTGGTTTGCGAAGTTCACGGCTGACGACTTTATCCGGCTGGCCGCCAAGTACACGGTCTCCCAGATGCTCGAGCGCGAAGAGTTTCATCAGCGTTTCCTCGAGGAAAAGCCGATTGCGATTCACGAGCTGCTTTATCCGCTGGCCCAGGGATATGACTCGGTGGCGCTCGAAGCCGACGTCGAACTGGGCGGAACCGACCAGAAATTCAACTTACTGGTGGGCCGCGAACTGCAGCGGGCCTACGGGCAGGAGCCGCAAGTGGTGCTGACCACGCCGATTCTCGAAGGCCTCGACGGAGTGCAGAAGATGTCGAAGTCGCTGGGGAATGCGGTTGGAATCCACGAGCCGCCGCTGGAAATGTACGGCAAGATCATGTCGATCTCCGACGAGATGATGTGGAGATACTACGAGCTGCTGACGGATGTCTCGCTGCAATGGATCAATAATCGCAAATTGTTAATTGAGCACGGCGATAACCCAATGGTTTCCAAGAAAGAGTTGGCGCACATGATCGTGCGTGATTTCCATTCTGAGCCTGCTGCGGCGAAGGCCGGTGGGGATTGGGGATCTGCAATGCTCTCCGTCAAGAAGGTGCGGGCTCAAGGGCACGAGAAAGTAGAGATTCCGGCGGACCTAGAACTCGTTGAGGTCCGTCTCGCGGATGTGATTCCGCAGGGAAGCGGGGGCGGCGCAGTCCGTGTCATTGGAGGAATAGAACAGCCAGCGGAAACGGAATTGATTCGGATAGACAAGTTGATTCGCATGGCCGGACTCGCAACCTCGAACACGGAGGCCGCGGGAAAGCAAAAACAGGGAGCTGTCAGCTTGGTTAGCATCGACGGTGAGAACATCGATACAAAGCGAGAGCTGGTTGTGATGATACCCGTCAACCAGGACGTAGTGCTTCGTGTGGGTCGCCGGATGAAGAGGGTACGTGTCATCGATCAAAGCGGTGGCAAGTGGGAGTGACCAAGTAAGGACTTTCAATAAGGACTTCCAACCTCCTGCAAGGTCCTGTCATCCTGAGCGCAGCAGCACGATTCGCTTTGCGAATCGTGCTACGAAGTCGAAGGATCCCTTTCTTCTTTCCGTCAGCAAAGGCCTTGAAAGGAATTCTCTCCACGACACGCGCGGCCAGATCTAGAGAATTCCCTGAAGCGTCTCCGCCAGCACAAGAGATCTTTCGACTACGCAATGGCTTTCGCACGCGAAAGCCAGCGCTCCGCTCAAGATGACAAGGGAATAGGGGTTTGAGAACGACCCGCGTAGGGACAGGCGCCGCTCGGCTGTCCGGGCAAGCGCGGTTCGCCAGTCTCGACCCCTGAACTGTCATCCTTCTATGAAAACGGGCGTACGTGTCCATAGGGAACTTTGCGGCGCTGCGGACAGGCTTCTATTCGTGCTCGAGGCACATAAGGTATGTCCGGTCTCCGCCGCTCCATCTGAGCGTCGTTCTCGAAGAAC
>JAIQFW010000113.1 GCA_020073105.1 Terriglobia bacterium | reverse complement strand
GGTGTTGACGATCTCCGCCCGCTCGATCTCGTCCCACAGGAGGTCGATGCCGACCGCGCCCGGCGCCACGAGGCCGTCGCCCGGCGCGAGCCCGAGCTGGCCGAGGTCCCCTGTCTGACTTTGCCTTTCTTATACCGATCCTTGTGCTCTTCTGGTGCACAACCGGCGTCGGTTGGCTGCTAGCCGATTCCGACACTGGGTGGCACATCCGAACCGGGGAATGGATCCTGACAAACGGCCACGTCCCTGCGACGGATATTTTCTCGTTTACCAAAACCGGAATGCCATGGTTCGCATGGGAGTGGTTGTCCGATGTGTTCATGGCAGGCATTCACTACGTTGCGGGCTTGGGCGGGCTTGTGCTGGCGAGTTTGGTTCTCCTTGGACTGACGTCCGTCTGGGTTTACAAAAACGCCGTCGCGGAATCCGGGCACCGCTTGATTGCAATGGTCCTGACCTCATTGGCGATGGCCGCGAGCACGATCCACTGGCTTGCCCGGCCGCACCTCGTTACTCCGCTGATGACGGCGGCGTTCTTGTGGGTTCTCGGCCGTGTGCACAGAGACGGAGCACTGCAACCTCTTCTGGTTCTGCCTCCACTAACGATACTGTGGGTCAATTTGCACGGAGGCTTCTTCGTTGGCATCGTTTTGCTCATCACCTTCGCGCTGGGGACTCTGGGTGAGGAACTGATCCGCAGCGGAATGCACCGTGGGTCCTCCAGAGCGCGAAAGTACCTTGTGACCGCAGGGGCATGCGCAGTTGCGAGCCTAGTCAATCCCTATGGATATCGCTTGCATATCCATGTGCTCCAATATCTCACCACGTCCTTCTATGTGCAGCGCATCAGTGAATTCCAATCGATCGACTTCCATTCGTTCAATGCGGCCTATTTCGAAACTCTGCTCGTGTTGTCCATCGCCGCGGCTTTCTGGCATTTGGGATCGGGGAGGCTGGTGCACGTGATGTTGCTACTCAGCTGGTCGCACCTGGCGTTGTTCTCCGTACGGAACATTCCGATCTTCGCGGTTATTGCGGTGCCCGGAGTTGCATTGGCGCTGCGTGAGTGGTTGGCGCACGTGCGCCTGCAATGCTCTCTACGATGGCTGTGGAAGTTGAGGTCGAACCTCGCGGAATTGGAAGCCGGATTACAGGTCATCGCCAGCAGTCACAAGCGGGATCGCTGGCATCTTGTGCCCTGTTTGACTCTGCTCGTGCTGGCCGTGCTTTTTATTCACCCGGGCCGTGTGAAGGCCTTGCGCGCTGAGTTCGACCGCAATCGTTTTCCCGCCGATGCCGCGACTTTTCTTTCTGGACAACAAACAGATCACTCAATCCGGTTGTATTCAAGCTGGCAGTGGGGTGGGTATCTGATCTACCGCCTTTGGCCTTCACTCAGGGTCTTCGATGACGGGCGCACAGACTTCTATGGCCCCGCGTTTGTCGAAGAAGGACTGCAGGTGTGGGACGCATGCCCGGACTGGGCCAGTATTTTGGCGCGGTACCGCGTGAACGCGGCGCTCCTTCCTGTGGATTCGGCCGTGGCCACCGTGTTGCACGAGAGACGAGACTGGGAGCTTGTCTACAAAGACCGGGTTGCCGTGTTGTTTGAGAAAACTGACAACGGCAAGTGAAGTTTTCATGACGTATCAACGAGGGTGCCATGCCAGAAGCGACGGAAGTTCCGAGTATCGAGAGGAGCGCAGACCGTGCCGTGAACGCCAGCAACGCAAGCGGCGACGGTTCGGCGGAGCTGCGTGGTACGCCCGCAGTGAGACGCCGGCTTCCAGACGACCGGCACAGCCTGACCCACCACTTCTCAGTGGGTGGCCAGGAAGGCTACGTCACCATCGGCTTGTACGGGGATGGCCTTCCCGGCGAGGTGTTCATCCGGATGTCAAAAGAGGGATCGACCGTCTCCGGGCTTATGGACTCTTTCGCGACCGCAGTTTCTCTGGCCTTGCAGTATGGCGTGCCGCTGCAAGTGCTCTGCGACAAGTTCAGCCACACGCGGTTTGAGCCAAGCGGTTGGTCAGGGAATCCGAAAATTGGTTATGCCAAGTCGCTTATGGATTATCTGTTCAGATGGCTTGAACTGCGTTTCCTCAAAGGAGAGCAAGGAATCCTATTTGAACTGCCCAAAGTGGTCCCCTTGAGGCCAGAACCTAGCAGCACGGTCAGGGCCCTGGGACAGGTTGTCGACTTGGGAGACGCGCCTGCGTGTCAGTTCTGCGGTGCGCTCATGGTGAGAAACGGATCCTGCTATCGGTGTCTTGAGTGTGGCAGCACGAGCGGCTGCTCATGATGCAAAACAAAGTGGAGTGCTGTATGGCAAAGAGCGTGAACAAGGTAATTCTCGTGGGAAACGTCGGCCAGGACCCAGAAGTGAAATATACGGCTGGCGGCGTTCCAGTAGCGAAAGTGAGCCTCGCCACGAACGAACGATTCAAGGACAGAAACGAGCAGTGGCAAGACAGAACCGAATGGCACAGCGTTGTGGCGTGGCAGCGTTTGGCGGAGATCGTGGGAGAGTACGTCCGCAAAGGATCGAAGCTGTACGTGGAGGGCAAGCTGCAGACCTCGAGCTGGGAAGACCGGCAGAGTGGGGAAAAGAAATATCGTACAGAGATTGTCGCGCGAGAGATTGTCCTGCTCGGTTCGCGAGATAACGGGCACGAAAGCAAAGCAGAAACGCCCAGCGGGCAGCCTAGTCCCGAACCCGCTCCCGCAGTAGTTGACGACGACATTCCCTTCTAGCACTGAAGAGATCTGTGGAAACCTCTACCCTCGGCTGAGCCATAGACAGGGACGGGCACAAAGCGGTACGTCCCCCGACTTCACACGGTTGAGTGCCCGTCCCGGCGCTTTCCGAGAAGCGCCGCCATCGAATCCACCCCCGCAAGAACAGCGAAGATTTAAGGAAGGAGGAAATATGTTTGTTGAACTCGTCCCATTGCTCAAAGACCGAGCGCTGCTCATTACGATCGCCAGCATTGACGGGAGACTTAAGGTCAACCTCATCCCAGCCAGAGTGAAGGAAGGCGAAGAACAGGCTTTGACCACGCCTCTCAGCTTTACCGGCTCAGCCGAGGAGTTGGATGCCGAGCTTGGCAGTCATCTCGCCACTTATGTGCAGTCGCACATGGAGTTGCGCAATACGCTGGCCGAGGCGAAGGCGGAGATGGATGCGGCAGCCAAGGCCGTGCGCCAGAGGGTGAAAGCAACGCATCAGGCCTCGAAGCCGGAATTGCCTGCCGAAAAGAAGGATGAATCGGCAGCGTCCGCACCGTTGGCGGGCGAGTCGACCCCGAGCCTGTTCGCTGGCCAGCAAAACGCCGACGCCACGACAGAGACGTCCGAAGAAGAAGGGAGAATCCAAACGCCATGATCGACGCAAAAGTGCTCTCTCGGAGTTTCACATACAACGGCGTGAAGCTTCCGGATCCAGATCCGAAAATGAGCCCGGAAGAAGTGAAGACCATCTACAGCCACCAATATCCAGAACTGGCCACGGCCGCAATCACGGGCCCAGAAGCCTCTGGAGATCACCTGCAATACAGCTTTGTGAGAGCTATTGGGACAAAGGGATAGTAGCCAACGCCACCAGGTTGAGGTCTGCAAACACAAATTGATCGCGTACAACACTCTCGCCGACTGACACCGGGATCTCTTCACTCAGCATTGGGCCCGCATATACAAATGAGTGAAACTCGCCTTTCTCTCCGCATGGATCGACTTCATGGGGTAGATCAGCCAGTAGGCTCTTATCGAACTCGCGTCCGGCAAAGGAAGCGTGGAGTTTCTGCGTGTCGACGCAGGTCAATTTTGCCCGCAGGCCAGAGGAGACCATTGCATTGGCCAAGTCTCGAGTGGGCAGTCCCCATAGCGGAAAGATCGGCTGCAGGCCGGTATGTTTCATTTGGTTTTCACGGTACGCGCGCACGTCTTCAAGAAACAGGTCGCCAAATGCGACCCCTTCGATTCCGGCGGCGACTGCTCTGGCACACGTCTCGGCCATGATCAGTTCGTACTGCTCATTGGAACACGGCCAAGGTAAGGGGATATTCCAAAGAGGTAAGCCCGCTGCCTCGGCTTGCCTCTCGACCAGTTCGCGCCGGACGGCATGCATCGCCACACGGTCCGCTGCTTGGTTGAACGTGGTCAGCAATCCGGCGATCTCATACTGGTGCCGCTGGCGGAGAACGTGCAGAGTCCACGCACTATCTTTACCGCTACTCCATGAGAGAAGAACTCGCTTCATCGCGGACTTCCAGATCGGAAGCAAGGTCGACAATCTCCGCTCTCGATCAGTGTGAAATATGGAAACAAAGCGTAGCAGAGAAAGAGCTGGTCTCAATAGGACAAGACAAGAGGCCCTGCAAGATTTCAAGAGACTCGATCAGGATCGCCATTCGCGTGCCCAAACTGTGCTGGGGAGGTTCTTCGAATGTCAGGAATTGCAGCTATCCTCGGCCCTGCTAGCGAGAGCAGTGGAGCAGTGTTTGCGCTGGCGCGGCGGGAAACGTATTCCGCCACCCGGAGGGGTCCTACCGCCGACCTTTTGATGGCCCCGCCATGTGAAGTTGTATTGCCTACCTTGGAGAGGATTCCGAGTGAACAACGTTTCTCGCGGGACGACCGCGAGCTACTCGTCCTGGCTGAGATCCTGGTGAAGTCCAATATCGCCGCCGTGGAGGACTGGGAAAAAAGCGGACGAGATGCGGCCAAATACTTGTTGCTCACTCTTCAGCGATCGATCCGCGAGCATGGCGGAGCGTCAATCCGGCGCCGTTTCGATCTGGATCTCACCCTTAGCGACCGGCTGGTTGACTACTCGGACGAGCGGGGACCGGAAGGCACGCTCTACCTGATGGTCGATCCAGATGGTGCGGCATTCGTGTTACTGAAACCAGCCCTCGAATTGCTGGAGACGGCACACCCTCGCCTGCCAGCGACATTCTTAAGGCACTTTGCAGGATCACTTAACAGATGGGTTCGGGTCTACGACTACCATGACGCGGAAGAGCGTGTGGACATGCTGCGGGAATGGTACGAGGGCGAAGAGAACCCCGAGCAATATGAGGTGCCGGACATTGAGGTTTGCACCCCACAATGCCTCAAAGAGGAGCCACTGAGTCTTCGAGGCTTGAAGAACTTGTGCCTAACCATCCGCGATCGGGATGTGCAGGCATTGATCAGAAGCCTGCTGGAACTGTGCAGGGTCTCAAGTCGGGCCAAGCGGCCAGAATTCACGGAGGACATGGGAGAACAGTTGATGGACTCGAATCCGCCGCTGCCGTGCCTGCTCGCCGCGTTCTCGTCCGGCGACGCCGTGGTCGGGTGCTTTGATGACGAGGCCCAGACCGCAATGGAGACGGCTCCACATCCGAACCTGATCATTCCTCTCCAGCTTTCCGAGCCGGCCAGCGTGCGCCAAGGCTTTCGAATCCTCGGGGTAGTGTGCGATACGCTGGCCGCGGCGAGCCGTCTAATTGACCTGATGCCTGGCAATGATGATGGCGTGATCACCCGCGAGGAACAGTCATGAACGTCTATCTGCGGATCGGTGACAACCGAACCTTCGCCCTGAAGCAGGCGGTGCTGCTGTATCAGGATGGCAACAGGGCCTTCGCCACGTTACATGAGGTCAAGCACCGGCTGAATGAAGCTCCTTACTTATGCGCTGGGCAGTCTGTCACAACCGGATTTCTGGAAACGCTTGCCAAGGGCTTGGGGGCCAGCATGGCAGCGGAAGTCTTGCCGGATCATGTACTGGCAAGGACCCCGGAACTGATTGCGTGGTGGAGCCGGGCACAGTCTCGGTTGATGTTCTTCGGCGACGGAGACGCCAAAACAAAGGCACTGAATGGCAAGCTCTATCCGCACCCTGCCCTAGTCTTCCTGATCCAAGGGAGGGAGTTGTTCGTCCGTGCCCTCGCCGAGAATCGCCGGCCCGCTGCCAACACCCGTCTTCACAGTGCTCCTTACTGGAACACCGATGCGGACGGCCGAGTGTGTCTGGGAAGCATGCGAGTTCCGGAAGCTACAAGAGTCGGTTCTCTCACGGGCTGGGAGGGCGCGTATTTTGCCAGCGAATTCACGCATCCCAGCGGCGCGGTCCGGCTGACCACTCATCCCGGCGGCTTTCTCGGTTTATGGTCTGGCCTGGCAGGACGGAAGCGCAACTTTCCCGTGAAGTTTCTGGCCGATACCAAGCAAACGCTCCAGGAATTTATCGAACGAAGAGGAGAGGGATGAAATCATGGAAACGCACCACATTCATCCCGAATTGCTGAAGCACAGAGTGCGCGTGCTGGTTGTGGGATGTGGTGGTAACGGAAGCGCGATCGCGGCCGGGTTGCCGTATCTGCATCAGGCATTGCTGGCATACGGACACCCCGAAGGAATCCACGCCACTCTGCTAGACCCGGATTTAGTCTCTCCGACCAACTGTGTCCGCCAGCCGTTCAGTCAATCTGAGATTGGTCTTTATAAATCTGTGGTTCTCGCCAACCGGCTGAATCTGTTCTGGGGCCTGGACTGGGAAGGCGTTCCAGAACGGCTGGATCCTAAGCGCAGGCTGGATGGCGTGGATATCGTGATCGGCTGTGTCGACACGCGGAAGGCGCGCGCCGCAATCGCAAAGTGCGCGGAGGACTGGAGCGAAGTGGATTATTGGCTGGACCTGGGCAACAACGCCGATAGCGGGCAATTTGTGCTTGGGGAGCCGCTGAATCGAAGGAACCGGCGCCACGGACTACGATTGCGTACGGTTTCCGAACTCTTCCCCGAAGTGATCGATTCCGACCTTGACGGAGGTGGTCTCCCGAGTTGTAGCGCCGCGGAAGCCCTCGACCGGCAGGAACCGTTCGTGAATCCGACATTAGCCAATCACGCACTTGCTCTGCTCGCACGCTTGTTTCGCTATGGAACAGTGTCTTATCACGGGGCATTTGTGAGTCTCTCGGGCGTGGGCGGGGTCCAGACGTTGCGCGTTGATCCAAAGAGTTGGCAGCGGCTGCGAAAGAAGGCCGGTTACCTTCTCGGCACGAAGCGACAACTGAGCAGGTCAGCCTGATATCCTCATAATAGTTTCGATGCTGTTCCGTCCTTTGGCAGATGGAGATATCCTTAAGGAACAGCAAAGTAACTTTGAGGATCTTCGAAGAGGAGAAATGGGCATTCCTCAAGCGTCAGCATGGAAAACACGACTGGTGGAGCGCGGGTTCCCGGATCGTTCCTTCGATATCGAGTTTTGGCAGGAGCAGGGAGATGAAGCTATCTTTGCTGCCGCATGGGAATTGGTGGAATTAGCCGAGGAAATCAACCATGGCAGAAAACCCACACTACAAGAGTGGTCGAAGCGCTCAAGAAGTTTGGCGCTCCCCTAGAGCATGATGGGATCACCGCGCAGACATTCGCCGAGAAGCAAGTGGTCTATCAGATTGGAATTGCACCGGTGCGCGTAGATATTCTCAGCGAAATCACGGGCGTCCAGTTTTCCGATGCGTGGAAAAAGAGGGTCGCCAGTACGTTCTTCGGTGTTCCGGTACACTTCATTTCCTTGGATGATCTCACGGCCAACAAACGGGCTTTGGGCCGCAGCAGCGACCTCAACGATCTGAAGCAGAATCCAAAGCGCTTGAACTCAGACAAGTAAGAGTTTCAAAGCAGCGCTTCACGCCTCGACACAGTCAACCTCCGCAGAAACTGAGAAGAGTCTCTTCATGAGTCCCTACGCTGGGATCGGACGTGACATCAGAAGTCTCACCACAAATGCTTGTGGTCAAGTGTTGCGAAAGTGGAGGGATCATCATGGAAAGCAATACAAGTGACAAGAACGAAGCCCAGAGCCCAGAAGCACAGACCGCAAAAGCCGCCATTCTCGCGGAATGCGACAAACTCATGGCTGCCGGGATCAGGTTTGTGGCCGTCCACTTCGACGGTTACGGCGACGAAGGAACCACCGAGGAAGTGAAGTGCTACGACAGCGAATGGTTTGCGTCTGACGAGCACGAGCCCGTCACTCATGGCATCTCCCATTTGCAAGAACACTTCGAGGCTCTTGTGCCTTTCGGATACGAGAATGATTGTGGCGTTTCGGGGATGTCGTCCTGGACGTCAATGCCCGCACGCTGACAGTTGAACGCAACGACCGCTTTGAAGATTACACGACCAGTACCTACGAGGTGTAGCTCTATGGCTCATCCACTGAAGCACGCCGAGAGTAGCGCAAGAAAGTTCGGCGGAAAAGCGGAGGACTATCTTCCGATTCACAACTGGTTTGATGAATCGAAGGCATTCTTCCCTGACTTTCGCCACCGGGCACTTCGTCACCATGCTGAGGGTATTTTCCTGGCAGAGAGGTTCTTCGGCGTTGCCATCGTGAATAGCGACGGAAATGAAGTTCCTGTCCGCTATGTTGGCGAACAGCACGTCAGGGAAGATCTCGGCCGCATCCCCACAGCGGAGGATTGGCTCCTGCAGATCAAGCCGCAGCGTTGGATGTGCGGCCAGCGCCTCGAGGATAAAGAGCCATCAACCAAGAAGGAGGCAGTATGAGAGCCGCGAATGGCCATGCACGGAGTGCCGGAACGTCTGAATCGATCCCGCCGCCCGGGATGCATGCGTCCGAAGCTTCACCATTTCCTGCCAAGCGTATCAAGGAATTAGTGGCAGCGTTGGAAGTGCCGTTTGATCCCTCGCAGATCGAATGGCGGGTAATGAACACCACTAAAGGCCAGCAGCCCGCGCGTGGCCAGGTAGTTCCCTACGCGGATCAACGCGCCTATACCGACCGCTTGAATGCTCTGTTCACGCCGGCGGGATGGACGCGCAAATACGCTATCCATACCAGCGCGAATTTCGAACGAAGCGGAGACCAGAAAGTGGTTGCGAAGGTGCTGGTCACGTGCGAATTGACCATCTTTGGATTGGGTTCCCATTCGGCCACCGGAGAAGAGTGGGCCGATGACCCAAACGCTGGAACTTCGGCCGAAGCTCAGAGTTTCAAGCGGGCCGCCTGTTGTTTTGGCCTGGGCCGGTATCTGTACTACTTCACAGGAACGTGGGTTGATCTGAACGAGCGGAAGCGACCGAAATCAGTTCCGCAATTGGCTGGATGGGCGACGCCCGCAGGCTGGCGAGAAGGTCTCCGGCCACGGTGCGTGGGAGAGCCGAAAGCATCCCTTCAGGTGCCCTTAGGAAACAGCTGCAATGGCAGACAGGATGGACACAGCGGCGCGGTACGCGGCGACGTTCTGGACAAGATTGAAGGCATGGAAAAGACGGTGGGCAAACGCATGTATCGCGGGATCTTGAAGAGCGTCGCGAAGGTATGGAATCCCAAGGACATTCAGGACAAGGCAATCCAAGAAAAAGTATTGGCATACCTGCAAGCAGCAGACCGTGGATTGCGGCGAGCCGAAGCCGCGCGAGAGAAATCGGGGCTGGCAGCTTTCGCCAGAGTCCTCGGATCTTTGCGATTGAGTTCGCTTGACCGGGTGGACAATCTCAAAACCCTCCAGGAGATCGTTGTTGCACTCGAAGTTGCCGGCTCGCGGAGCAACTGAGGGCCTCGTTTGTTCGCCACCTCATCACACACCTGCCGCTGTAGTTAGGCTCCTCGAATCACAATTCCTACTTAGATCTTTCGCTCTCAACCGTTGCAGGGCTTTCACCAATCACAACGAATCGTAGAGAGGAACTGAGTCATGAACTCTCTCCCAACCATTCCGCTGTTCTCTTCGGGTCGGATTGTTGCCACACCGGGCGCACTCGCACTGCTGGAGAAGGCCCAAAAGTCACCCTCGGAGTTCCTCTCGCGGCATCTCCGCGGAGACTGGGGTGACCTGTCCCAAGACGACAAGGCAGAAAATGAATTCAGCCTCAAGCACGGCTTCCGCCTGCTGAGCAGCTATCCCATTACCGACACCGCGACCCTCTGGATCATCACCGAAGCGGACCGCTCGGTGACCACATTGCTCCTTCCTGCCGAATACTGACGAGTCTTTCCGCGGGCCACCTACCGGCCCGGCGCAGTCGAAACCCGCTGCACACTCCACCAGAAATGAGGATGGCCATGAGGATTCGTGTATCTACGAAGGCCGAGTTTTACGAACAACGAAAACAACAGCACATCGAACGGGGCTACCGAATTGAAGATGAGCGGCCAATTCCTGTGAATGGGTTCTGCTCGTTTATCGCCGTGCGAGAGGAGTCTCAGTCCGATTCAGTGGACTTTCTGGTAGCAGATGCCCTCGGAGGCCGGCCGCGATGAGACCGCACGGAAAGACCAAGCTGGGGTTTTTCCCATTGCCCGTCCTCGAGGCTGAGCGCCTAAGGAATTGCCTGGCTGCCAATTCTGAGTTCTCCTCGCTCGATCCATGTGTGGGAGATGGAGTTGCATTTGCTCATCTCGTCCAGGGGATGCAAGCGCGTCGCTACGGAGTCGAGATAGACGCATATCGAGCGGAGCAGGCCCGGGATCAGGGCATTGAGACGTTGCAGGGGAACACCTTCGATATCAGAAGTCCCGCAGAATCCTTCTCTCTTCTCTACCTTAATCCTCCCTATGATCTCGAAACCGGCGCGACCAACAATCAGAGGCTGGAACTGGTTTTTCTGGAGCACACGTACCGTTGGTTGAAACCGGGAGGAGTGCTGGTGTTCATCCTTCCTCAGCCTCAGTTGCGCGTCTGCTCGCGGATTCTGAGTGAGCACTTCGCCGACCTGTCCGCCTACAGGCTTACGGAAACGGCCAGCGTGCAGTACAAACAAATTGTGGTGGTGGGTGTCCGGCGAAAGCGACACCAGCATGTCAGAGATTCTGCATTGCTCGACTCCGTCCGATGGCTGGAACACTTGGCGGTGAAGCCAGACCTTGAACCTCTGGGTGAGACTCCTTCTGTTCGCTACGAGATTCCGGCTTCAGGCCCAGTCACACTCGTTCACACGGGCATTCCACTCGACGAAGTCGAAGACCTGTTGCTTGAGTCTGCAGCCTATCGTCAGGCGAGCCGCATTCTCCTACCGAAGCAGCAAGATGTCCGAGGCCGTCCGCTTACGCCTTTGCACGGTGGGCACGTCGGGCTGCTCTGCACCGCCGGAATGCTAAATGGCGTCTTTGGCGAAGGTGAAGAACGGCACATTGCTCACTGGCGTTCGGTCAAGTTCACGGACCATTGGGAGGAAGAGGAAGCGGACGGCACCCGTATTCTTCACGACCGGGAACGCTTCTCGCACGAACTGACGCTGGTCTTTGCCAGTGGCAAGACACAGATTCTCACCCACGAAAAGAAGGAATCCGAATGAAGAACGCACACCTTCGCTTCGGCTGGCTGACGTATGTGAAATGCACGGAAAAAACCACGACCAGTATTAAGTTGCATCTGGATCGTTTTATCGGAGAAGTCCTGCCGGATCCGCCCCGGCAGGCGAAGGCGCACTTGATCTCGGTCATTGGCGGGGATACTCAGATTTCGGCCATCAGCGCGGCCATATCAATGACAGACCGGTTCATGGTTGAAGGGCCGGACGTGCAGCCAATTCGTGTCTGCCTGGAGCGAAATGCGCAGTGCTTCAAGGGTTCCATACAAGTTCCTGGACGAAAGAAGCCGCTGCGTCACCTCATCGCGATGTCGGAGGAGTTCGCTGCGGGAAATGTGTCGACCAACTCGGGAAGAGCCCTGTTAGCAGGCTCGGATAAAGCTTTTGTCTGGGCCTCGATCGCCCACATCTACGGAGTTCCCGGAGTGCCGGAGTGGGCGGACTGGTTCGCCGGTGAGATGAATACACATCATGCGTTGACGCATGCCCTGGGCATTGGATGTGACCCAGTCATCGTGAGGGGCGAGAAAGACCAGTTTCTCGATTGGCTGAGCTGGGGTGTTGAGAGTGGAGCGATTTCGTTCCCAGTAGAAACAGGTTCAATCCGGTGGCCCAGCCTGGGCCTCCCGAAGATCTTTCAGTCGAGTTTCTGCCCTTCGTAGGCCTGGATGGTGCCGACCTGTCGGCACCACTGCCGATGTTTCGGCAGGTCTGAACGGAAGCTCGATACGCCGCCGCTTAGACGCCCCTCCCCTTTTCTTGCTCGTTTCCCCTTTCGTTTCAATTCCTTTCCCAATCACGTCTGCCACTGCCGAGGCGCACTATGCCTGAACTGTCCACGATTTATGACTACATGCGCGCCAACGCTGGCTTGCTCGGGGCGCGAATCCTTCGGGAGTATCCCGCGCTGCACCAGTTCGACGACCCGGTTTCACCGCGGATTGAAGGATTGCTGCGCAGACCTTTTCCCGCACAAACCATCGCGATCATGGGCCTCGCCAAGCGCTGGCTAGAAGCGCGGACCGGCATGGTGGTCGCCGAGTGCGGCACGGGCAAGACGTTGATCTCACTGGGGGCGATCGACGTCCACAGCGAAGGAAGGCCGTTCACTGCTTTGGCGATGGTGCCTCCGCACCTGGTCGAAAAGTGGGCACGGGAAGCGTTTCTCACGTTGGCAGGAGTACGAGTGTTCCTGATCGACGATCTCCGCAATGGCGGAGACGAGGGCAAGGCGCATGGAGTGAACGAAGTCCGGCTGCGCCAGGGCCGCATAGTGCGGGAAGGTTTTCAGACGAGTCTCAGCGAGATGCGATTGCGAAAGACATCGTCGAGTCCAAGGAAACGATGGTTGTCGTTGTGTGGAAGACCGTCCTTGTTCATTGTGGGACGTGAGCGGGCGAAGCTCGGTTATTTCTGGCGTCACGCCTACTGTGTACCGCGCTCCGGTCCTTATCTCGGGTGCGTGGTGAACGCCGATACGGGCAAGCCGGTCATTGTGGATGAGGGCCGCCTGACTGTCGCCGAGTTTGAGAAGGTTAAGATCGCCGAGATTGTCGAATCCAGAGGTGAGAGATTCTGCCGTCCATTCCACAGCCCGCTCTGGCAAGCCGACGCGGACAAGATTCGCCGCATGGCGCCCATTGAGTTCATTGGTCGCTACATGCCGGGCTGGTTTGACTACACGATCTGCGACGAGATTCACCAACTCGCCGGCGATACCGCCCAAGGCAATGCTCTCGGCACGTTGGCGTCTTGCACCGATCGGATTGTGGGGCTGACGGGAACACTTCTCGGCGGGTATGCGGACGATCTGTTCAACACGCTGTTCCGGCTCGAAGCTGCGAGGATGAAGGAACACGGCTACGAGTGGGGCACTACCGGTCGCAGCTCCTTTACGCAGGACTATGGCGTCCTCGAAACGATTACCAAAGTAGAGCCTTCCGACAACCGGTGTTCCAAATCGAAGACGACCAGCACCGTGCGGCGCAAGCCAGGGGCGTCGCCCCTGCTCTTCGGCGAATTCCTGATGCAGCTATGCGCGTTCGTCTTCCTCGAAGACATATCCGGGGAGTTGCCGCCTTACGAGGAAACTTATCTCAGCGTCCCGATGGACCCGCTCATGATGGCTGCCTACCGGGAATTGGAAGATGCCATCCGGAAGGCGTTGAAGGAGCACCGGGGCAACCGTTCAGTGTTAAGCACAATGCTGAATACCTTGTTGCTCTATCCAGATCATCCCTATGGACTCGGGACCCTGTACGGCTCCGAGTTCGATCCCGAACTGAAGCGCAATGTTCGATTTGTCATCGCTGAGACGCAGGATCTGCCGCAAGAGCAGCTGTATTCCAAGGAAAGGAAGCTGATCGAGGAGATCAAAAAGGAACTCGCCGAAGGAAGATGCTGCCAAGTGTTTGCGGTGTACACCCAGAAACACGATGTCACGGCACGTTTGCAACGGATCTTAAATAACGAGGGAATTCGTACAGCGGTCCTCCGGGCGAGTGTCGACACATCCAAGCGTGAAGTCTGGTATGCGCGACAAATCAAGGAAGGTGTGCAGGTTGTCATTTCTCATCCCAAGCTAGTCGAGACAGGCCTCGACCTGCTCGACTTTCCGACGATCATCTTCTATGAGTCGGGCTATTCCCTGCACACGTTGCGGCAGGCGAGCCGGCGCTCCTGGCGTATTGGCCAAAGACGCCCAGTGCGTGTGAAGTTTCTCTGCTATGAAGGCACGATGCAGACCGCGTGTCTGCGTCTCATGGGAAAGAAACTCCTGGTGGCACTCACCATGGAAGGCAAGTTTGCCGGCGAAGGATTACAGAACATCGACGAAGACGATGACATGCTCTCGGCCATGGCGCGCGAATTGGTGGAGAAAAATGGAATCGGCGATAGCGCTGATTCAGTCTGGAAAGCTCTTAGCGCGGAACACCAGAAGCTCTTCCCAACAACCGCTCGCTCCATCGATGACATGTCTTCCATCGAAGCGCCGGCCAGTCTGCCAACCAACCAGGCCGATCCCGCAGCCCTAATCGAAGAGGCCATTGCCGGCGATTCGGTGTTGATCTTTGGGCAGCGAACGGGATCGCTGTCAGGCAGAAGGCGCCGTGGGAGGCCGACTGCCCCGGAACAGGCGTCACTGTTCGGTTTCGGTTGATGAACTCCAGTGAGTACGTGTAAGTCTCGCGGACACCCTATAGGGTCCAGTCTTCAGGCGGCGATTGGATGCCCCATACATTGGCCGACTCATCCAGCGCCAACCCTAGCAGCCAAAGCTTCTCCCACTCCCCCATCGAGATGCAGTTCACCACCCGTGCAGTGACGTTAGTGCCTGCGGGAAGACCGTCCAACCGAACTGCGGACCCTACCTCCAGCGGACGGCCGAACCGTGCGGCACATCCCAGGGGGTTCACCAGGATTATCAGGCATGGTTCGGAAAACAGATGAGCGGGATCCAAGCTGGTGAGAGTAATCGAAATCTCGCAAGGAATTCGCGTGCCTCGGCGGACTCCTTCGTTGCTAGCCATCGAGCACATATTGAAGTTTATCGAGCCGTGACGCGCGTCAAGTACGCGGAACGGTGTCTCACCTTCGAAACTTGCATTTCAAATCAACAAGGAGGAAGCAGTATGTCAGAAACTAGTACGCTCATTGGCTATGGTGGCCGGACGATTGGCCGCGAAGAACTAACTCTAGTGCCAACACCGCTTGCAACGGAAACGCACCGCCCGATTCCGCATCACGAGATCGTGCGGGCCCTAGTGGAAACTCTTGGGTTTCGCCACATCGGGGTCGTCCACGACGAATATGCCGTCTCACCGGACGGCATGAGGGTCTTCGGCGTCCTCGATCTCGCAACTGAAATGGAGGGATGTCGCTTCTCCATCGGCCTACGCAACTCGCATGACAAGAGCATGCGCCTGGCGATGACTTGCGGCTACCGGGTGTTCGTGTGCTCCAACATGGCGTTTGCTGGGGATTTCACACCAGTGTTGGCCAAACATTCGAAGTCGTTCTCTCTCATCGACTGCGTCTCGGTTGGTGTCGACCGAATGCAGCGCAACTTCGAGCCGATGCGAAAGCAGGTGGAAGCGTGGCAGAGAAGCGAATTGACGGATGTGACCGCGAAGGTGGTCATCTACGAGGCGTTCGTCGAGGGCAAACTCGAAGCTCCCAAACACCTCGCCAGGAATGTGCATGACCTCTACTTCGAGCCGAAGTACGAGGAATTCCGGTCGCGGACGATCTGGAGTCTTTCCAATGCGTTCACCTCCGCATTCAAAGAGCTAGATCCCATCCCACAATTCAAGGCGACGGCGAAGCTGGGCGAATTCCTGGAAGCGCGGTTTTCCCAATCGTTCTAGCTTTGCGCGGGGCCGGTCCGGGGCGCCGACCGCTCCTTTTCGGCTCGCGAGCGTGGCGCGGATGATTGGACCTTTCACGAACGATTTCCCAGAAGCCCGTTTCTGGATAGCTTCCGGTTGGCCGACCATCCATGAACTGGCTTGGTTTGCGGACACAAGTCTCTAGGCACTGATCGACAACGAATAGCTTTGGTTCGGTCCTTGCTCGGACTTGGGAAATTTCAGGACCTGCCACAGAAGCCAATGGCTCTCAGGAGACGAGAGTATGAACCTTGGGCGGTGCCGTGTCGCCTATGGTTCAGAGGTAACTGTGTGAAAGTGTAGTCGCGGGCTAGTTTTGGGGCCCTGAGTAGGCCTGGGAAGTCTTATTGAACCCTAAGGGCCTCTAACAAAACCTCTTTCCCCATCCAAAGCCACTCATGGCTATCATCAGGCCTTTCTAACGTTGATGCCCAGCGTTCAACAGAAGAGCTTTCACTGTGGGAGGCCTACGCGGCGTAGCAAATCGTTGAACCTTTTGTCGGAGCGGAGAGGTGCGAACCAATGGTCTCCCTTGAGCCACATCATTCCGCCATCGGCAGAGTCGCTATAGCCTTGCCGATAGTGGTCATATGCGTTCTCCAGCCAGTAAAACGCTCGCTCCTCGTTTCGCAATGCTGTATAAACTTCGGCCAACCTTAAAGGCATGTAAATCCTTCCCTCTGCTTGAAACCGCTCAAGATCTGCAACCAAAACTTGCATGGCCCCTCGATAACCCGCCTTCGCAAATGCATCGCCCAAGGGCGCTGCGAGCTCGGGGGAGCCAAACAAGATTACGGAACGTTGTTGTTCCTGGAGCCAACCTTTATAGTCGCCTTTCCAGGCGTACATGTCTCCGAGCTCGTAATGCAGATAGCCGTCGTCAGGATGGCTTTGTAGGGCGAGAAGTTTTAATTCGATCGCTTGATCGTACTTGCCTTGAGCTGCAAGACCTTCGGAAAGGTGGTCCTCTTCGGGATCGACCTCTTGCGCCCGCTCGTACTCTTTCAACGCCTCAAAGAGGCGCCCGGTTCCTTCCAGAAACCAAGCAAGGTAAAGACGAGCGTCCGCACTGTTTGGATTTAGCTCGACGCCGCGCCTGTATTCCTCTTCTGCGGCGGACCAGTTCCACTCATCACACCTCACGACGCCGAGAAGAGTATGGGCCTCAGAGGAACCGGGATCTAGCAAAAGTGCTTTTTCGAGGGCGATTTTCATCGCGGCATGATCCTCGGTCGAAGGAAGCAAAAGAGCCTCATGAGTACGGGCCAAAGCGACGTACGCCGGAGCGAACCCTGGATCTTCTGCGATCGCGTCTTGAAAATATCTTGCAGCCCTTGCTTTTTCCTCATCTCCGGAGCCCCGGCCCTTCTTATTGAGGTGGTATGTGCCCTGGAGATATGCGTCTAACGCCCTGAAAGTTATGGGGCGTGAGGTGTGCAGTCGGGCTTGTTCCTCAGGAGTTACCTGGGTTCGAATCTCTCCGGCAATTGCTGCAGCCACTTCGCGCTGCAAGGTCATCGTGTCTTGTAAGCTGCGGTCGTAGGTTTGCGCCCATAGGTTCGTGTCTTTAGGGGCGTAGATCAACTGGGCCGTGATGCGCAATCGATCGCCCGAGCGCAACACCGAGCCTTCCACGATCCCGTCTACTCCCAGCTCTCGCGCAATTTGCGCGAGAGGCTTGTCCGTCTTCTTAAAACGCATCACCGAAGTGCGGGAGATCACCTTCAACGCTCGGATACGCGATAGCTCCGTGATCAGCTCTTCGGTCATAGCGTCGGCGAAGTACTCCTGCGTCGGATCGCCGGAGAGGTTGTGTAAGGGTAGTACGGCAATGGACCGAATCTGGGATACGTCCCCCCTGCCTCGCAAACGCGCCCACCATTTGGTAGGCATCAATCCCAGCATTACCAACAGCAGGGCGGTAGACGCTACCCCGATCAAAATGCCAAAGCGTAGGTTTCGACTGCTTGGCCGGAGTGTGACGGAGGGGAACTCTACAATCGTCCCCGACCCATCCGCCGGTGTCGGCGACGCGATTCCAGTCACTGTGCCGATGAAACGATATCCACGCCGGGGCAGGGTTTCGATGTAGCGCGGAGTCTCGGCCCTGTCGCCCAAAGCTTCCCGCAGCCGCCTGACCGCGTTGTACAAGCCTTGTTCGAAGTCAACGAAAGTGTCCGCCGGCCAGATCTTGTGCTGCAGTTCGTCCCGGGTAACGACCTCGCCCGGATGCTCCACCAGCATCTGTAAAATTTGCAGCGGTTGTTCTTGAAGTTTGACCTTGACCCCGCGTTTGCGGAGTTCGCCTGCGCGGAAGTCCGCCTCGAATACTCCGAATCGTATGGTTGCTCGGGCTGAATGCACGCCAGCCATGAACCAGCGCCCCAATCTGACACCAAAGTCTACCACTCCCTTATTAAGACGGGCAGCACCCAATTCCAGCCGGCTCAACCGGTTGACGACGCCGCAAGAAAACAGAAGCAGAACAGATGGTCGTTATGGACAGCGTCAACAAATAGGAGCAAAAGGTGTGGCAACACCGACCTGAGGAGGGCGACCATGATCTGGGAACCGAGAAAAGGAGTTTACACGGTCATCTGTGCTCTGTTTTTTGGCCTGGGGCCCTGGGCTGCGCGGAGCGTGCACGCGGCCATCGACTGTACCCAATCCGCCATTCAAAGTGTGGCTCCGCCGAACACCACGATCGTATCTGCCACTGCGCAGTCCGATCCGGTCCCGTACTGTGATGTGCTGGGCTACGCTACTACCACACATCCCGGGCCAAATCAGGTGAACTTCGAATTGGGCCTGCCGGCCGAATGGAACGGGCGCTTCCTTTTTGTTGGGAATGGGGGCTTCGCTGGCAGCTTCGATTTCCCGTCCGTTTTTCTTGACAACTTCACGTTTTTCCCACTCCTAACGGAGGTCAGCGCTGGTTTTGCGACTGCCTTTACCGACACCGGACATCAGGGCGCTGGTGATCTTCCGTTTTTCGACGGCAGTTGGGCGCTCAACGATCTTGCCAAACAAGATGATTGGCTCCTTCGTGCCGTGCACGTCATCGCAGCGGCGGATCAAACCATCACGCGAGCGTTCTACGATGCGGAGCCACGCTCTTACTTTGCAGGCTGCTCCGATGGCGGCCGCGAAGGACTGATCGAAGCCGAGAAATATCCGGCTGATTTCGACGGAATCATCGCCGGTGATCCCCTTCTCGGCAATGCGTTCATCGGTTTCAATTGGAATGAAGAACAAATCACCTCCCAGCCGGAGAACTACATCCCGCCGGACAAGATGGCCTTGGTCGGAGCAGCAGTCATAAAGAGTTGTGATGGTGTGGATCGAGTGTTGGACGGGTTGATTCAAGATCCTCGCAAGTGCAGCTTCAATCCGGATAGCCTGCGTTGCTCCGCGGGCAACGATTCTCGCTGCCTAACGGATGGACAAGTTGCGACCCTCAAAGCCATCTACAGCGGTGCGTCCACGGGGGATGACAAGCAGGTCTATTCAGGCTTCAGCAAGAGTGATCCCACTGGAGCTCCAGACATAGTCGTAGGAGAAGACGGCTGGCCCTTGTGGATTACAGCCTTTGAAGCACCAAACGCACCAGGGACGTCGGAGCCTTGGGTCGATCCTGAGTTCCCACCATGGCAGTTCACTCTTCAGGACCAGTTCCTGAAATTCTTCGTTTTCAGCGATCCGAACTACAACTCCCTCAGTTTTGACATCAACAGCAGCGACATGGCAAGAGCTCGCGCGGTAATTCATCGCGGTGGAGCCGCGGCGACCGATCCCAACCTATCCGAGTTTCGTGGCCGCGGCGGCAAGTTGATCCTGTATCACGGCTGGAGCGATCCCGCCCTGACGCCGCTGGAAACGGTCAAATACTACGAAGCCGTGGCCCGGAAGACAGGTGGCGGATACCACGACACGCAAGAGTTTGCCCGCCTATTCATGGCACCCGGGATGCGCCATTGTATCGGTACCGGGCCCGGCCCCAATGTTTTTGATCCTTTGTCGCCCTTAATTGACTGGGTCGAAAACGATGTTGCCCCTGACCGCATCATTGCCACGCATTACAAAGACAATGACCCGAGCACCGGCATCATTACGAGCACCATGCCACTTTGCCCGTACCCCCAAATGGCGAGATTTACCGGTGGCAATGTGAGGAAGGGGAGGAACTGGGTTTGTGAGCACGATCCGCACTAGCCGCGACGCGGAAGGCGGATCGGGCCGCGAAGAGCGAGATTGGGAGGCCGGAATGTTGCACTTGTGTATTGAAGACTAGAGCGGGCGTTAATACCGCCCTGCTTTGACGTTTCATTCTACTGACCTGTGCGTTGTGCGGAGGTCCAATCTATGTCGGGCTGCAATCGCCGCTACCCGTTAGCCATCTCAGTGTGGAGTTTGCGCGTCGCAGTAACGATCTGGCTATCGTTGTTATGCATTCCCCAGGCTTGGGCTAAGCAGCAATTCTTCGCTGCGCCCGAGTACCCCACCGGGACGGTGATTCTCGCGGTTCAGTAGCGGGGTCGAGCGCAGGACCGCCCCGGCTTTGGCGAAATGAGGCCATGCGTGAGAGAAAAATACTTGGCACTAAACAAAACCGTCGCAATGCGCAGTCGTCGCGGAGTGCTGGCCCTAGTGACACTGTTGTTGCCGATCTCCGTGCCTTCCGCCAGAGGACAAGTGTTTCTCGACTCGTCGTTTTATACCGTGGGGTTGGAGCCCCTGGTCGTTGCGACTGCCGATTTCAACCAAGACGGGAAAGTCGACGCCGTGACAGCCAACTATGACGCCGCCACTATCAGCGTGTTGCTGGGGAATGGGGACGGATCCTTCAAAAAACATGTGGAATACGCAACGGGACCATTTCCCCGTCATCTGGTGGTCGGTGACTTTAACGCGGACGGCAATCCGGATATAGCCGTCAGCGTGCTTGGTCCAGTCGAGCCACTTTGCGCCGCCCCTACCTTGTCGGTGTTTCTTGGAAAAGGCGACGGGACTTTCCGGCCGCGTATTGACTATAAAACTGGCTGCGATCCCGACTGGGTAGCTGTTGGCGACTTTAACGGTGATGGTAAGCAAGACCTGGTTACCGCAGATTTCCTGGATAGCACTGTGAGTGTGTTTCTCGGGAATGGAGATGGCACATTCCGGTCACGGCTTGTGCAACCAAGCGAAACAGAGCCCAATGCTGTAGCAGCCGGCGATTTTAACGGCGACGGCAAGGACGATCTCGCGACCGCGAACGCCGTGGGGCAGATCGTAGGTGTATTGATCGGCAACGGTGATGGAACATTTCACCCGTCTGTCAACTACGGGCAAATTGGGGAAGCTATCTCGCTGCTCGCGGAAGATTTCAATCATGATGGCCGCACTGATCTCGCAGTGGCTACCGGGCAACTCAGTGTTTTCCTCGGCAATGGTGACGGCACATTCCAAAGCCAAGTTGACTTCGGAGCGCCGGGGGGCGCTGTTTTCGTCACTGCGACGGACCTTAACGGAGACGGCAACTTGGATCTAGTGGGAAGTGACCCCGAGCTGAACGTTCTCCTCGGCAACGGTGACGGGACGTTGGTCCCTGCGGGCACCTATGGTGGGGGGGGCGGTGGTGGCGGTGCGGCGGCGGCGGATCTGAACGGCGACGGAAAGCCCGACCTCGCTATGGCTGGAGGCCTTCTCTACGCTGCCGACCACGGCGTTGTACTGGTTTCGTTAGGTAATGGCGACGGAACTCTTCAGAACTGCAGGCTCTACCTCGCGTTTGGCCTTTCTCCGCTGGTAGCCGACTTCAACCGCGACGGAAAGGAAGACGTTGCCACCGAACGTGTGTTGCTGTTGGGCAATGGCGACGGCACTTTTCAAGAAGCCGTTACATATCAGCCCAATGAGTCCACCGCAGCGGTGGTGAGCGACTTCAACGGAGATGGCAGTCCAGACATAGCCCTCACCCAAGGAGCCCTGTTGGGAAATGGAGATGGTACGTTCCGGCCACTGCTGG
Organism: Terriglobia bacterium; assembly: GCA_020073105.1. GTDB lineage: Bacteria > Acidobacteriota > Terriglobia > Terriglobales > Acidobacteriaceae > JAIQFW01. The sequence goes on along the minus strand of JAIQFW010000113.1, from coordinate 1,171 downwards.
ACTATCCCAACGGATTTCAGGCTGGGCTGTTGCTCACGGGGGACTTTAACAGAGACGGGATTCCAGATCTGGTCGATGCAGGAAATGGTGATGCAATTGTGGGCGTTTTCCTAGGTCGAGGAGATGGGACCTTCCAGCCGCGGATGACCTACGACGCAGGAATTAGCCCGATTTTTCTAACCGTTGCCGACTTCAACGGCGACGGAAAACAGGATCTTGCAGTCTTAACTTGTAACTCCCCTGGTTCCTGCGACACTCTTGGTATCAGCATCTTGTTCGGCAATGGAGATGGCACATTTCAGCCACACATCGACCACGACTTGGGCGTGTCGTCGCCACAGTCGTTGGCAGTCGGCGACTTCAATCAGGATGGCGTGCCTGATCTCGCCATAGCTGCGGGATTCTTCTCCCCCAGTGTGGTGTCCATCTTCCTTGGAAACGGAAACGGCACGTTTCAGTCTCCAATCCAGTACTCGATCGTAGGCGTTGCGTGGTATCTAGCCGCAGAAGATTTCAATGGAGATGGCAAGCTAGACTTGGCTGTTTCGAGAGCTGACCAACCCGTGATAACCCTGCTGCTGGGTAACGGTGATGGCAGTCTGCGGCTAGACAATGACTACGTCGGTTCTGGTGTCCACCCCGCGGTCGTAGGTGACTTCAACGCTGACGGCAAGCGGGACATTGTTGCTGCCGGGGGTGTAATAGGGCTGTACTCTTCCCCGGTGTTGCTGAATATCGCAAAGGTGCAGGCCTTCACTCTGTCGGTGGCGAAAGGTGGCGCCGGGACGGGGAAAGTCACCATTAACCCGGGATGGATCACCTGCATTCCGAATTGCGCCAGGAAATTCTCCATTGGAGCCCAGATCACGCTGACCGCCCATCCCGACCCGGCTTCCACCTTTTCGGGTTGGAGTGGAGGTGGCTGCTCCGGCACGCGCACCTGTAGCCTGACTCTGACCTCCGATCAAATCGTTACCGCCACCTTCAACTTGACTCCGGACTTCTCGGTCTCCGTATCCGACTACGCTCCTAACCCCATCAGTCCGGGACAGAGTTCGACAGCCACGGTCGGTGCCGATGGGGTAAACGGGTTCAGCGACTCTGTGTCCCTGACCTGTTCGGTGCAGCCGTCGCCAACCCACGCGCCACAATGTTCGGTGAGCCCGAACTC
>JAIQFW010000112.1:6494-50176 GCA_020073105.1 Terriglobia bacterium | reverse complement strand
CTCGTTGTTCCCGGACATCCATTGTCTTCCATGGCATCGATAGGTATGCTCCCGCGCTCGCTGCGCCGCGCCGGAGTGTAAAGGATGTCTAGAGACATTTTGTAAAGGATGTCATGAGACTGAACACAAGACCGGGCTTGAGTCGGCCACCCGTCCTTTCCTGCTGTCATCCTGAACGAATCATCCGGTTTCGCTTGCGAAATCGGATGCGAAGTCGAAGTTGAGGCGCTTGGCGGGCGTCGAGCCCGCCGCCGAAATCCCGAGCGAAGTCGAGGGAGCTCAGCTTCCCTGCGATTTCAAGGTATTCTCCCGTTCGTCTTGGGAGAAAGCACATACCACAAAAGTGGCTAGACAGAACCCGTCTCACAGAGGTATAAATTGTCCGACTCTGAGGGGGGTCACGGCGCAAGCCGTGACCCCTTTTGCACTTGCGCCAAGAAAACAAAGAACGGCCCACATATACATGACGGCACCAAGAAAATGCTTCGCCGACTCACGCGAGGAGCTAGCACGAGTCTGGCACGACGGGAATCGCACCGCTATTGCCAAGACACTGAGCTGTTCCTTTGTCTTGGCTCAAGCAGTGTCACCCTCGCGATGGTTCATAGGAGAGGGCGAGACTGCAGAGGCAGAATCAGCCTTCACCAGAAACATGGATAAATACGTCCTTTTCTTCGTCTTCTACTTGACGATGCTGCTCCTCTTTGGATTCCCATGGCTTCGTTACAATCTCACTGACGGTGCAATAGGACACGTTGGTGATTTCCTCGCTGGCTTCGCCGGGTGGCGAATACTGGATATACTCACCTACCGCTTGTACTTCATTTTTGTGAAGAGTGAACGGATACCGTGGACTGACCGTACTGCACGACGGAGTCTTGGTTTTGCAATAGCAAATATGTACGAAATTATTGTTGCATACGCAGTCCTTTACTTACGGTTTGGCTACATCTACGGCCATGGGGCACCGTTGTCGAGACCAAGTGAAGCCTTCTACTACAGCCTCGTTACGCTGAGCACTCTCGGTTACGGCGATTATTCGCCGTTCGATTTCGCCTCACAGCGGATTGTCGTATATGAATTAGCCACCGGGCTTGTGTTTCTTGCCATTGTGTTGCCGGGCTTAGTCTCAATCTTCACCGCATGGACGCCAAAGCGCGTTCACACTGCTGCACGGGTTGAGTGTGGACATGTTCAGAGGGCAGTTGAGGGTTACTTTGAGAAGTTAGAAGCGATGGAGCTTGATCAATGGGCTGCGATGTTCGAGGTTTCTGTCACAGCATCGCCCGCGAGCACGGATCAAGGTCCTGCTGGATTTCCCGTACTACGCAGTTTCTTTCTCAAGCTCGCTGAGTCCTGCGAGGGTTTCGACTTCTCCCGGGATGATGTCTTCGTTGTTGGTGACAGTGCTGCAATCAAGTGGACTGCGAAGGTGCGTGGTAAGAATGGGAGAGGCTTGACTTTCGAGGGTGTCGACATAATTGAAGTGAATGCGGCAGGCAGGATTACGTCAATAAGAGCCTATTGGCATCAGGAGCCGATATTGGCTGAGATTCATAGGTTTGCCCAGAATCCCTAGGACTCCACTTGATAGAAAGGTAGGGCTTTCCAACATTCGGTTCCGCTGCATTCCTCAAGAGAATTGGCTGTGCGTTCCCGCATCTGAGGAGAGCGTATGAACCGCCACAGGCTGCGCTCTTCTGCGAAGGGCCATGTTTGCAGGAGGATAGCTTATGAGGCTAAGCATGAGCATGAAGAAGAAGACTGCGGATAAGTGGGACCGCCGTTATTTCTTGCTCGCAAAGCGGATATCATTTTGGTCGAAAGATCCGAAGGCAAAAGTTGGCGCTGTTCTCTTGGACAAGAAGGGTTGGCCGATTGCGCTTGGGTACAATGGATTTCCGGCTGGTGTTGAAGACAACGTCGAAAAGCTAAAAGACGGCAAGCTAAAGAACGAGATGATCGTTCATGCTGAACAAAACACACTTCTCTGCTCTGGTTCTCGTGCTAGGAGGGGTGCTTTGTATGTGTATGGGAAGCCGATCTGCCCTAGGTGCGCGGTGCTCATTATTCAAGCCGGTGTTGCGCGGGTCCTCGGAATTAAGCCCGATCCTGAAAGAAACCCAGGTTCTCACACCCACAGAACGGGGAAAATCTCGTTAGCGATGTTTGAGGAAGCTGGTGTCGATTTCGTACCCATAGACCCCAAGATTCTTAAGTCGAGAAAGCGAAAGAGGGGCACATAGGAACTAAGAGGGGGACAATTGACGACCGTAATCTGCCTGTTCAATCACAAGGGTGGCGTGAGCAAGACAACCACCGCGTTCAATTTGGGCTGGATGCTGGCAACTAAGGATAAACGGGTGCTCTTGGTTGACTGTGACCCTCAGTGCAATCTGACGGGAATGGTCCTCGGCTTCAAGAAGCTGGAGGACCTACAGTCTATTGTCGGAACAGGTATTCCGAAAAACATTCGGGATGGTCTTGCGCCTGCATTCGAGTCTCGTCCTGAGCCAATTCGCGCCGCAGAGTGTGTGTCAATTCCGGGGAATCAGAATCTCTACTTGTTGCCGGGCCACATTGGGCTCGCAGAATATGAGGTCACGCTCGGGATTGCGCAGGAGCTGTCTGGATCTCTAGTCACGCTCAGAAACTTGCCGGGATCGATTCGCCATCTAATTTTGCAGACTGCGAAAGCATACTCCATCGATTACGTCCTGGTAGATATGAGCCCCAGCCTTGGTTCGGTAAACCAGAATCTGCTGATGACCTGCGAATATTTTCTCGTTCCCATGCATCCAGACTACTTTTCCATGATGGGTATTGACTCACTAGCCAACATCATCCCAAAGTGGAGAGCTTGGGCCCAGCGAGCACAGCAACTGCCTCTACTAGCGGAGGCAAGCTATCCCTTCCCTAGTGTCCTTCCAAAATTCTTGGGTAGCATTGTTCAGAAATACCGCCCCCGAAGCGAGAATGTGCCCGCAAAAGCATTCCAACAATGGATCGATCAGCTAGAGACGGGCCTAGCCAAACGTCTGCTGCCCGCCTTGCGTCAAGCGGGCATGGTTCTTGCGACCGAAGCCTACGAACACGCCGGTTTCTTGCCAGAAAAACCCCTACTCCAGATGCCCGATTTCAACTCTCTGATAGCCCAATCTCAAAAACACCAAGTGCCGGTCTTTGCGCTTTCTGATGCGCAACTCGAGCAGGTGGGAGTTGTGCTCGAGGGCACAAAGGAATCGATGAGGAAATTTTACGACCTTTTCTCGGTAGCCGCCGACCGCGTCATTGCAATTATCGACAATGCAGCAAGCAATTGACCAATTCCGGCAAAATCTGGACCGGGTCAGGAACATCCACGCCATCTATCTCCGTGTTTCGTCAATGGTCACTCCCGTCGTGGACCTTACCGATGTGCTGAGAGCCGAAGTAGTGATGATCGTCAGCGCGTTAGATCACTACATTCACGAGGTGACTAGGCTCGGAATGCTCGAGGTATTCGACGGGAAACGCCCTTCGACCCCAGCGTTTTTGCGCTTCGATGTGTCTCTAGAATGCATGCTGGGCGTGATTGGCGGTACCACGTCTGCGGGCCAGCTAGAATCCGAGATTCGAACACGCCATGGATTTCAGTCCTTTCAGAACCCTGAGAGGGTAGCAGATGCACTCCGGTTGTTTTCCAATGTGGAACTGTGGAAAGCCGTTGCGGTCGAGTTGAAGGAAGATCCAAAAACATTAAAGGATCGTGTTCAGTTGTTGGTAGAAAGGAGAAACAAGATCGCACATGAAGCAGACCTTGATCCAAGTTTTCCAGGGGTCCTATGGCCAATAAATCCCCCAATGGCGGAACAGGCCATTCAGTTTGTGAGCGACCTCTGCGAGGCGATTCACAAGGTTGTGGTTTGAAGGGTTGGGCAGGTGCCCACCCAGGCCGCGGTTGCTTGGTTGGGCATTCCTCGCCTACGCCGCCACCAGGCCGGCACATCACTCCGACCCGTGAAAGTGGCTGTCCAAGCTCCACGTGGGGAGTGTTCAGTCGTGATAGCGGAGCCGAGGCCGCCCTCAGCGGCTAAAGCCGCATCTTGACTGCAGCCGTTTCGGCACGAGTGAACTCGTGCCCTTCCCAACCCGAGAAGCGTATTCCCTGCCTCACCATCAGCACTGGAGAAGATGTAGCGATCTTTCGACTGCGCGGGCTGACTCGTGAACGAGTCCGCCCACTCCGCTCAAGATGACATTGTTGTCGGGGACTCTGTGTCCCCTGTGCCCTCTGTGGTGAGAGCTGTTGATTTCCTCGGGGCAGGTGAGGAGGGCACCTGCCCCAAGGCCTTCACTCGGGTGTTCGCTTACATCCCTTCCGGCGCGTGCAGCACCCGGAAAGTGTTCCCGCCGTTCGACCACACCAGCACCAGCGCGTCCTGTCCCTTGGGCACGTTGGCTAAAGCATCTTTCACGTCGGAGGCGTCTTTCACATCCTGCCGGTTGACCTGCATAATGACGTCGCCCCGTCGCAGTCCGGCGTCGTCCGCCGCACTTCCCGGCTGCACCTGCTCGACCACCGCGCCGTGCAAGTCGCTCGGCGCCTGTATTTGATCGCGCACATCCGGCGTAAGATCGCTCAGACCGATCCCCCAACGCATCTTGCCGGGGCCGCTCTCGCCAATCTCGTTTCCGGTTTTGTCGCGGCTGCCCATGGCTTCGAGCGTCACCGGCAGCGTCATGCTCTTGCCGTCGCGGATCAGCCCGAGTTTCACGACGGTGCCCGGCCGTTTCTGTCCCACTTCCACCTGCAGTTGTCCCGCGTCAGCGACTTTCTCGCCGTTGAGTTCGGTAATTACGTCGCCGATCTTCAACCCGCCCTTCGCGCCCGGCGAACCGTCTTCCACCTGGCTGACCAGCGCTCCGCTGGCATCGCTCAGCTTGAAGAACTTCGAGTTCTCCGGCGTCACATCAGCGATCCCGATCCCGATGTAACCGTGTGTGACTTTGCCGTCTTTGATCAGTGTCTCCACCGTGGGCCGCACAATCTGCGTGGGGATGGCGAAGCCCATACCGGCAAACTGCCCCGAACCCGACACCAGGAAAGTATTGATGCCCACGACCTCCCCGTGAGCGTTGACCAGCGGCCCGCCGGAATTGCCCGGGTTGATGGCCGCATCGGTCTGGATGAACGCGCCCGGCTTCCGCCGGTCTTCCGACGGATTGGGACGGTTGAGAGCGCTGACGATTCCGCGCGTCACCGTGAAGCGGAACCCGAAGGGGTTACCGAACGCCAGCACCGTCTGCCCGGGATGAAGGCTGGTCGAGTCTCCCCAGGGAACGCTGGGGAAATTGCTGCCTTCAATTTTGATCACCGCAAGGTCCGTCAGCGGGTCGGTGCCGATCAGCTTCGCCGGCAGAATCTTACGGTCGCTCATGGTCACGCGAATGTCCGTCGCCCCATCCACAACATGTGCGTTGGTGACGATGTAGCCGTCGGGGGAGATGATGACGCCGCTTCCGATGCCGCGCTCGATCTGCGGGCCCCTAGGGATGATCTGCATGCGCGGGCCCATCCCCGGTCCGCCGAAGAAGCGTTGCAACTCGTCGGGAATTTGGGCATCGGTTGCGTCGGGCTTGCTCTTTGAGGTGACGGCTACGTTGACCGTGGCCGGGGTCACCCGCGCCGCTAGGGTTTCCATCGCCCGGTCGAGCGAAAGCAATGCATTGATGCTGTTGTCGTCGAGCCCAGCCGCCGCTGGAGCCGGAGCCGGAGTCGCGGCTCTGGCAGAGATGGGCTTCACCACTTCGTAGGTCACGACCGACGCCAGTCCGACGATCGCGATCAGCGCAACCGCTGCGTGCCGGCCGGCAGTCTGCCGAAGTTTTGTAATCAGAGTTTTCATATTCTTGATCTCCTTGGTGCAACTAAATATTTAGTTTGTAAACTGCAAAAAAAATGCCCTGACGATTCTTACGTCGACTTCGCCGGAACGTTGACGGCCGCGGGAACCGGGTTCGCTTTCAACACCGTCAGGCGCCACACCGAGACGGTCCACGTCCCCGAACCCGACCCATCCCACTGCCGGGTCTGCATCACGACGAATACAGTCTGCACGCTGGCATTGCTCGGCCGCGGTCCGGCGTTCGCCGCCCCTTCGACAAAACTGGTCTCAAACGCTTGCCATTCAGCAGCAGGCTGCGGCGCGCTTCTGGCGACAACCGACTTTGGCGACGTCACTGGCTTGGCTTTCTTCACTGCCAACGCTGTCGTCTTGCTGACCGAGTTCGTCATTACTGCCGGTGGAACCACCGCCGCCATCGAGACCGCTGGCACGCTGTCGCGGAATGCAACCAACTGCGGAGCGTGCCCCAATCCGATTACCGCCACCAGGGACACCACTCCCACCAGGCCCACCGCCGGTTTCCAGACGCGGATTGCGCCCGGCCGGTCGTGGTCCAGAATCTGCGACACCCGCATCGAGGTCTGGCGCACCCGGCTGACGGCGGCCTGCGCCAGGGCCAGCCCTCGCCGCACAAAACTCTTCTCCGCCACTGAGACCAGGCATTCCGCATACGCCTGAGGATTCCGGGTACGGGCCAGCACCACGTCATCGCAAGCCATTTCCCGTTCCAGCGAAAGTTGCCGCTCCACCCACCACACTGCCGGATGGAAAAACAAGATCGCATGCAGCAACTTCTGCGCCAGGTTGGTCCAGTCGTCGCGCCGCCGCAGGTGGGCCAACTCGTGAATCAAAATCGAGTTCAATTCTTCCGCAGAGAGTTCGCGCACGGCCCACGCCGGAAGCACTACCATCGGCTTGAAGAAACCCATCGCGGTGGGGACGCGCAGCTTATCCGACACAGCCAGCGCCACCGCCCGTGTCTGTTGAAATTCTTCTAAGGTGTTCCGCGCCGCGGGATCCAGGCCGGCGAGATCCACCGCCGTGCTATCGGCACGCAGCTTGCGCAACTGCCATAGCCCAACCGCCACCCGCAATAGCGCCAAACCGGCAATCACTGCCCACGCCAAGAAGAAAGTCACCGCCCAGGATCCGGGCATGGTGATCGCCGAGTGACCTTCTCCAACAGAAACGGAACTGGAACTCAGAGAACCTACCCAGGGTAGCGCTGCGATCGCCAGCAATGCTGCGAACCACACCGCGAAACGTGTGCTGGCGTTGCGCCGGCCCATGACCCGCAGCAGCGCCCAGGCAACGAAGGCAATGACCAGGCCTTCCGCCATTCCGTTCAGCATCCGCTCGGCAGACAACCGGGCCAGCTCGGGCAACACAGAGGTCATCGTCCGCTTCCCTCCCCTGCGCCCTGTCCCAGCAACTGCCGCAAGCGTTTCAACTCTTCCTCGTCGATTTTCTGTTCCTCGAGAATGTTCAGCACCAGCAGTTCGCGCGAATTCTTGAAGAACCGCTGCGCCAGGTGGCTGATCTCGGAACGGGTGGCTTCCCCCCGCTCGATTACCGGCGTGTAAACATGGGCGCGGCCGTCCTTCACGTGCTTCACGTACCCCTTCTTTTCTAGGATGCGGATTGTGGTCAGCACGGAGTTGTAGGCCAGCTGCGGGCGCTTGGGCAGCCCATCCAAAACTTGCTGAACCGTGGACGGTCCCTTTTGCCAGAGCACGTCCATGAGCCGGAGTTCAGCTTCGGTCAAAGTGGGCGATTGTCTAGGCGGCAAGCCATCCTCCAGTGCCTCCGTATTAGACGGTATGAGGCCGCGGATGTCAACTAAATATTTAGTTGCATGTGAAAGTGGGAGGGTTGCCTTGCCGGGTGGGCGCCTGCGGACAGTCTGGAACCCACTGCCTGGGGTGATTGATAGGTTCCTTGCGAGCCCGGGTGGGAGCCGCCAACTTTATAACTTTTTGCCGGTCGCGGCTTGACCGGCCGCCAGGAATGTCTTGGGATACTTTCCTTCCCCGCAAAGCTTGAACGAACCGAAGTCCTTGTACCAAGGCTGCTGAGGAACCTCTGGTTTGGATTCAATCCACAAGCGGAGGCGGTTTAAGTCATCGAGGTTGAGGTTGCGGTCCCGCATCCGCTCGACAAGGTGGTCGCGGATGGCGGCGGGAAGCCGGGACCAGACTTCAATCTGCGGCATCACTCACCGAAGACGAAGCGCCCCAGGTTGTCACCCAGCCGCTTGACCTCTTCCGGCTCCTGGGCAGCCCGGAAGCGTTCGGTGAGATCGAAGAATGTCTTCTCTTTCTTCTTTTGCGCTTCGATGCCTTCTTCGATCAGCTCGACCAGGACACGGTTTTCGCTGAGGCGCCGGCGCCGGGCCATGCTGTCCACTTGCTTGGCAACCTGGGAGGGAAGGCTGACGCTACGGCGGACCGGTTTCGATGCGGGCATAACACCAGTATACACCATTATGGTGCATCGAGGAATCTCTTGGAGCCCCCGGCTTGCCGGGAGCAGTACAATCGTGCTGTGAAACCGATCTCCTGGCGGACACAGCTGCGCTTGGTTGGCGGCAGTTACGTGTTCGTATTGCTGGTCAGCGCAGGCCTGGTTTTGCAGAGGTACCTGCAATATGTCCGCCACCCCGACGACGCCGCGGCTTCCGGCGGGATGTGGGCCTTCGGGGACTGGCTGCTGGAGCTATTCATCGGCGGTCTCTTTCTGGTTCCAACGTTTTTTCTGCTGCTGGTGATCTCCAAGTCCGAGCCTGTCTACACCCGCTACGCCAAGGTGCTGTTTGGCTTCAGCCTGACGGCGCCGCTGAGTCTGGCTATATTAAGTATCCCGGCGGCACGCGAGGGATGGCTGCTGGGGGCACCATGCCTTTACCGGCCGCTGGCATCGCCGGTGGTGTTGGTGGTGGAGGGAGGCAGCCGGCTCATGGCTCGATTCCCCCTGCCGAAGAAGCTGACCTCGTACGCCCTGCTGATCGAGCTGGCTACTCTTGTTCTGATCGTGGCCCTGCTATTTTTTGCGGCGAGGGCGCACCGGGGCTGAGCCGCGCCTTTGGGTAGGGTAGGGCATGGCTTCAGCCATGCCGCCCCGCACCCGCACACGACTAGGCGCCCATGCGGCGCAACTACCACGCTCACGCTTCTCGCCCCCAGGTTAGCGCCCCTAGGACCGGTGAGAGCATGGAAGAGGCCGCGAACCTGGACGACCAGCCTGGCTCAGAGCATCTTCGTCTGGAGAGTGGCAACGCGCGTTAACAATTCTGAGATGTAGCCGAGCGTGATGTTCATATCGGGATAGAAGTCATTCGGATGTGCGCACTCGTTCCGCTTGTTGAGCATCCCATGCAGAGCCTTCATCTCGGTCTTCGTGCATAGTCCCAAGTCCTTGGCGGCTTCGATGAGCTGGTATTCGACCACGCTCTCGCGAAGTTCCTCAACGCTGCCAGCCTTCCATGCAGTCTTGGCCGCTCGCAGCTTCACCAAACCATCCGACGCAAGCTTCTCCTCCAGCAAGTCCATGAAGCCAGCCCACGCCAGGACATGAGCCGCTCGGAACAGCTTGTGCTCGACACAGCGGAGTGCCTGTCGGAACAGTTCGTCCTGCTTCAGTGTGAGCTTGGTCAGTTTGTCGTAGGACTCTTCGAGTACAACCACACGAGAGCCTGAGGCCTCGTGCGTCGCGAGTAGTGCGTGCGCGTCTTTCTCGAAGGCTCTTGCTTGCGCCAGTAGGAGTTTCAGTTCATTCACGACAGTAGGTGCTTTTTCATCGCTGCGAAGAAACTGTCGTAGATGTCAGCCTTGTCCGTGGCAGGAATCTGAAGCTGAATGTTGATGTTCACCGTCATCCCATTCGTACCTGCCGTCAGCTTTCGCTTGACGACAGTGCCGCCACCGCCGCCCTTCCCCACTTCCGGTTCATCGTCATCGTTGGTTTCTATCTCGGGCATGGCTTCGCCAGGTGATCCAAAATCGGCCATATCAGCGATCGTTTTGAACGTACGCACCATGTAGCTGATGGTGCCATCCGACACGCTGGTATGACTACTGAAGAAGTTCCGGAGTGCCTCGTTGTCCTTGCGGTTGGCGTCTGGGTAGGTCGTGAACAAGGTGCTGTAACCTTTGCGTAGGGCAGCAGCGAGCACTTTCCTAGACTGGCTCTTGTTGCGGTATGCCCGCCACACATCGGTCGGGGCACCTGAGCTGCTCACAAAACCGATGAATTTCAGGATAGTGATAAGGGCACGGTCGTTGCTGCTCTTGAAGCCAACCGACTCCACGTACTTGAAGGTCACCTTGTCTGGGACGCCAGCTGTTTGGACGTGATCCAAAAACTTCTTCACGTTGGCGGTGTTAACGTGATAGGGGTAGTTGTCAGCCACTAATTTCTCCTGTCTAGACTAGCTGTCGGGGAGAGTAAACCGAATCCTTCCCTAGAATCTGGTTGACAGTTGAATCGTTCGGTACTTCCACCTCTTCGCTCTGCGACGCCACGAACCAGCCTTCTCAGCATACTCTCCCAAAGAGTGGCTTCTGTGGCCTGCGTGGTCAGCCAAACGCTAGGGGCCATAGCTCACGCTATGGCCCCCCTCAGAGTCGGGCAATTTATACGCCTGCAAGTGGGTTCTGTCCAGCCACCTTCGTGCTATTCGTCCTCTCCCACCCTATCGCAAAGAGCGCGAAAGGATGGGGTCAGTCACTAGTGGTCGGCATTCGGTGTCGTCGCAACTGGCGTCGCTTTCGGGGCGTCGGCTCGCTCCAGTTTCTCGACGTCGTGGAGTAGCTGCTTAACGCACTTTTCAGCTACGTCCGCGCTGGCTCCCTTGTATTTTGCCCCTTTGCTTTCTTGCGTGCTGGTCCAGATTACATCACCGTCCCGGTTCACGAGGCGTATGGCAACCCGCGCGTTATCGATCGTCTCAGTGTTGACTGAGGAATCGCTGGTTCCCATGTGGCGTGCTATGAAACCTCCGCTCGACGAACCAGAGATGGTGCCATTGCCGTTCACCACGCTACCGCTGATCTCACCGTGGCTGCCGCCACTTGCGCCTCCGACTGCAGTGCTCTCGCCGTATGCGTGAAGTTCTTGAGCCGTCTTCTCCAGGGCAACGCCCTTCAGAACAGCATCGGCCTTGTCACGATTCTCAGTCACCTTGAAGCGTTTCGTCTCCACCAGCGATGACACGATCATCGACTGCATCTCTTTGGAGATCAGGTCGTCACCGAAGCTGTCCACGAAAATACGTTTCACCTTCAGCAGTTCGGACGTGTCCGTATCTGCATCCGGCTTGGCGGGCGTCACCTGAGCCGACGGCGCGGGGGGTGTTGAAGCTTGTGGAGTCGCCGACGACGACTGAAGGATGGCGCAGGCAAGCAACAGTGACCCTAACATCTACGCCCCTCCCAATCCACTCTTGCGAGCTTCGTCGTCCTGGTACTCAATCTTCTTTCCGGTTCTCGCCTCTAAAGTTGCAAGGGTGGTCCTGATGATCGACTTTCCCAGTTCGAACACGGCCGCGTGCTGCTTAGCCTGATCGTCCTTCCACCCAACCGTGAGGAAGTGCTTCCTCTTCTTGGAAAAAAGAAGCCACGGACTTATGGTGAGCGCCAGGCCGAGCCTGCGCCCCGCTTTCTGTCCATACTCCATGTCGTTGACCTGATCGTATGGAATCGCGAGTTTCCCGTCCTTGGACTCGAAGACAAAGTTCTTCTCGTCTTTGGCCGAGGAGACTCCTTCGGCGCCGTCTTTGATTTGGTTTTCCGTGCCCCCGACATAGGCTGTCTTGTCGCTACCAAGACCGGCAAACGCCGCGGACTCGAGCACGAACGCGCACAGCAGCGTCAAAGCGATAACACGTTTCATTGCTTCTGGTCTTGCAGAAACCCGTCTCATACTGACTCCTTAGCGAACGGGATGCACAGCCAACTTTTCCTGGGGTCTACAGCGGGGTCCGACTACTGGGGGAAGAGGAAACATACTCCCGGGGTTGGGGCACAGTCAAGGACATTGGGTCACTCCCCCGCCCCTCGCGGACAAGAATGTCCGCGCTACACACTCAAACCCAGATTCCTCACCGCTAAAGCGGTGTCGGAATGACAGAGGGATGGGTGGTACTCTTCCCGCCCTTGCGCAAAGTTGAGGCGGTCAGCGGGCGTCCGAGCCCGCTGCCGAGATCCCGAGCGAAGCCGAGGGAACCCATAGCGCGCAAGAACGGGGCACCCGCGCGAATCCGACAATTCATCCACAAATACAAAGGGCATCCCGTCGCCGGGATGCCCTGAGGTCTTCTCAGTTAACGTCTTACTGGCAATTCCCGAACTTCGCCGAAGCCACCTGAGTGCTCCAGTTGAAGGTCGCCGTCACCTTGTAGAACTCGGTCGTATACCAGAAGGTGCAACCGTCCTGGTCGATAACACGATTCGCTGTAGCCGAGGAGAATGTTGCCCCGCTTGTCCCTGGCGATTGAGCCCATCCATCGCCAGTTCCCGTTGGGAGCATACGTTCCCTCCTGATACACGGTGAGATCGTTCAGGTTGGTGATCCTCTTGACCGGCGCCGTGATTTCCATCCAGCGAACGCCATTCTGCCCGCCCGAGGCCGCCACGTCCCAATTCGTCAGCCAATGCTGCAACTGTTGCTGCCCGGGCGCCGTCTGTGCACCATCGTTCCAGTAGGCGAAACGATACATCAGGCGTCCAGCCAGCGAATCGAGGAAATCTGCAACCCCCTTTTGCGGAACGCAGGCTCCGCCATAGTTGCCGTCGCACGCCGGATTGAATGTGGATATGGTGATCAGCTGCGTGTTGCCCTCGCCAGTGAAAATCGCGCCTTTCGACCAATCCTTAAGATCGTTGACGTGCGCGGTATAGAGCGACAGATGGGAGTTGTCCACATCCCCCAGGCTGCCCATGAAGAGCTGGTCCTGGCCGGGTGGAGGATCGGTCACAGAGTCCTGATCCGCGGGAAACAAGGTGTCCTGATACTGGGGGTCAATGGTGTACTGATGGCAGATTTGTTCCGCGCTGGGGTCGCCCTTGAGCATCTTTCTGCGGTTGTAGAGGCACACCTGCGGGCCCACGAAGCCGCTGCCGCCGGGCCCGAAGTTATTCACCCCCTGGCCGTAGTTCGTCGGCCAAACGCCCCACTTGGGATAGTCCGGGAGGCCATTTCCGGGGACGCCGTATTGATAAAGATAGTAAGTGCCATTGGCATCGGGGGTGGTGGAGATGGCCACGCAAACCGCGTAGGGAGAGGCGAACACGTTCTGGGTGAGCAGCCAACGGTGCGCTTTCACATCCCACTGCGCGATGATGTCCCCGTCGTTGCGGACCTTGCACAACGGACTTCCCGGAAGCCCGGACCAAAGAGTATTGCCCAGGATGGCGGGGCCACAGGTGTAGGGCGAGGTCTTCTTACAAACCGTGTAGGAACTGTTCACCCACTGCACGACTTGGGTGTCGCCAACTGCCATATTGGTGTCAGGAGGGGCAACCGAAGGGTGGTAGTTGTTGAAACCGTTGCCCACGCCCAGGAAGTCCGCTCCGATGGTGAAACCGGCTGCCTGGTACCCAGTGAGATTTTGTTCCACACTGTCCACTACATGCCCGAAGGAGCGCTTGGGAATGCGGCGGACCGGGTTGGCCTCATGAAAACCGTACTGCAGCGGCTGTGGCAGCATAGCCAGGTCTCCAAGAGGCGCCGAAATGCCGAATGCTACGGCGTGGTTAGCTCGATCCTGTGCGGCGAGCGGCAGGTTACATAGCAATAGGATGGCCGTGGCGAACACCGACAGGCCGATGATTCTTGCTGTCCTCATGATGTTTTCCTCTCTGGATAACAACTGCGCAGCGGATTACAACACACGTTTTGCTCAAATACAACTATTAACGACGTAGTCAATAGAAACATAAGTCTCATCCCGACAAAGCTTTGACCGCCTCTGCTTCGGGCCGTTCCCCGCTGGATCTTCACCATGCCTAGTACTATTAACTGCGTGCTACACTCCCAATTTCCCATGCCCCAAAATCAGAACGCTTGGCTCTGGCGCATTTCGCAGACGCTCGCACTATCGGCGTTGCTCACGTTCGGCGCGCCTGCCACCCTCGCCCAGCACACGGTCGTGGAAAACAACGGCGTGAGCGGAAGAATCGAAATGGACTACAACGCCGCCGAGAAAGTCACACAGATGCGTACCCTCGGTCCCGATGGAAAACTCCAGCAGAAAGCGGACTATGAGTACCTCCCCGGCTATTACGTTCCTCAACAAACTGACACGACCTATTGGCCCAACGGTCGGATCCGCAAGGTGGCTCATACCACCTACGACGAGAGTGCAAACTTCACCAGCGACTTCATCCAGGTTTTCGACGAGTCCGGCAAACAGATTGCCGGCAACAAGCTGACGCATGATCCCTGGACCGGAGTGTACCGCTGCTGGGAATGGAGGGCTGCGACTCAGGACTACCAAGCCGTCGAATGTCCCGCTGGCGAGGAAGAGAGCGGCGGAGCGGCAGAGGTGAAGACGTTCACCTACGACGAGGTGATACAGCACATCAAGACCGCCTGGAAAAGGGCCCAGCGGGAACGAAAGATCGGGCATATTCAGCCTGCGACTCCGGTCCAACCGCCCATCACTACGGTGGTCAAAGAAGTGGGAGTGGTTTTGCCCGCACAGCTACGCCCCGGGGAGCGGGTATCGGGGACGGTCGTCGAAGATCCTGTTCAATATGAAGGTCTGCCCGAAGTCACCGTCACCCGGGTCGCTGTGCCCTTCGAGTCTGAAGGCGAAGCCTCACGGCTGTGGGGCTGGTTTTTCGAATCGCCGGGTGAAAGCCCGCAGCGTGCCGATGGGCCCATTACGTTTGTCGTTCCGCGCAGCAGCTCCGGACTGAACATCACCTTTCGCCAAGCTGGCAATCCGGCACATTCGGTTTCGCAAAGCCTGAACTTTTTCCCGGGTTCGACAAGGAACCAGCCGCCGAAATCTTTCCACGCCGCAGCGCTTTGCCTGAAGGACAGTCTCTGCATGGTCAGCGGCCCTTTCAGTGGCGATAGCAGCAAGACCCTCGTGGCATTCGGAGACCGTCCAGCGATGATCGTGGCCGAAACCTCTGAGGCGGCTTACATCCTCATCCCAGAGCTCATCGAGCCAGGGGCGCGGCCGTTGTTCATCTCGGAAGGATCGAAAGTGGTCGCGCTTCCCGTGGTGGTGGGTGAATTCGTGATCAGAAATAACCACCGCGAGTTGCAAGCAGGTCAAACCCTGATCATGTTCCCGGCCCTGGAAGGTCCGGGGGACATACCGGACTCGGAATGGCAGCCCGGGAACTTCCCTGCCAGCAACCTTGCGCAGGCACGCCAGCTAATTCCTGACTTTCAGCTCCCCAAGGGAAAGCACGAGGACCGGGAGAAGCACGAGGTGGAAGAGAACAAGGAAGGAGGGGAAATCCTTCTTGTCATCAAGAACGCCACCCCGGAACAGATTTCACTGCGCAGTTCGAAGAACGAGATGCTGGTGTTCCACTTGAGCGACGAAGCTTTCCGCCGGGGTGAGTTCAAGTACGACCTCGTGGTCGAAGCCAAACAGGCGGGTAAAGTGGACGTGAAAGGCTACGTCATTCCATTTCTGGCGCCGATTGCCGGCCAAGAGTTCGATGTCAAAGCGGCGGACGCGCAGCCATCACAGGTGCACCAGCACAGTCCGTGATCCAGTGAGATCCACGGGCGCCCATCGCGTAGAACGAGAAAAAGAGTGCACCCCGCCGAACTCCGCGGAACTCTCGCGCTTCGCGGACCGTACCATTCTGTGAGCCACCGCAAGCCTCAGTTGCCACCATGCGGTGATATGATTTCGGGTTTGCACTTAATATCTAAGGATGACCATGTTCTTACGAGCTAGCGCCTTCGTATGCCTAATCGCCACATGGCTTGCCCTGCCTGCGTCCGGGCAGGTTGCCAGCAGTCCCGCCCTGAGTATCCCGGCCACCACTTCGGCGATCAATTCTCCCACTCCGATGTCACAGCGCGTAGTGCACTACGAGATTGACGCCAAGTACGACGCCAAAGCGCACACCGTGGACGCGACCGAAAACCTCACCTACCACAATCTCACCGGGCAGCCACTCGATACCTTTCCTTTCCATCTTTACTTGAATGCATTTCAGCCGACATCCACCTGGGTACGCGAAGGCAAGCGTGAGGGCACACGTGGCCAAGACTTCGAAAAGTGGGACCCGAAGAGCTACGGATCGGAAGAAATCAAGCGTTTCGAAGTCGTCGGGCAAGGCGATCTCACCTCGCAGTTGCAATTCATTCATCCGGATGACAACAACCAGGACGACAAAACGGTGGTGCAGGTACGCCTGCCCAAGCCGGTCCCGCCGGATGGTTATGTTCAGTTCAAGATCAAGTGGCGCAACCAGTTTCCAAAGACACTCGAGCGCACGGGGTGGGACCGCGATTTTGTGCTCGGAGGGCAATGGTTCCCCAAGGTTGGGGTGTGGTGGCACGGCGCCTGGAACTACCACCAATACCATGCCTACACCGAGTTTTTCGCGGACTTCGGCGTCTATGACGTGAAACTGACGCTTCCGCAGTATGAAGTCGTCGGAGCCAGCGGGATCGAAGTCAGCAATGTGAACAACCCGGACGGCACCAAGACCGTCGCCTACCACGGCGATGACATCCACGACTTTGCCTGGACCGCCAGCCCGCACTACCGCGACTATTACGATACTTTCCAGGGAAGCATGGGCCCGGTGAAGATCCTCATCATGCTGCAGCCCGCGCACCTGGGACAACTCGACCGTCATCTGCGCGCCACGAAAGAGACCATGGACCGCTTCGAGAAGTGGTACGGTCCTTATCCTTACAAGACCCTCACCGTGGTCGATCCCGAAGCCGGGTCCCAAGCCTACGGGATGGAGTATCCCACCTTCATTACGGGGGGAACCGAATGGTGGTCACCCAGGGGCGACCGAGGTTCGCCGGAGGGCGTGATTGAGCACGAGTTCGGGCATCAGTACTGGTACGGCATGGTAGCGACCAACGAATTCGAAGATGCATGGATGGACGAGGGCATCAACCAGTACACGGAAATCAAAGTCATGGACTCCATGTTCCCGCCGTCGACCTCGGTTTACGATTTGTGGGGGCTGACCGCTGGAGAGCGAGAGGTTGACCGGGTCTTTCAGTTGAGGGCTGCCGACCTCGACCCTATGGTGCGCAAGGGTTGGCAGTTCGCGAACTCCGGGTCGTATGGCGGGATCACCTACGGCAAGACGGCGGTGGTGCTGCTCACGCTGGAGAGTGTCATCGGCGAAGACACGATGCTCAAAGCCATGCACACCTACTTCATGCGCTACCGGTTCACCCATCCCGACAAAGAGGATTTCCTGAAGACGATCGAGGAAGTCTCCGGCAAGGACTTGCGCTGGTATTTCAATCAGGCGGTCTATGGGACGCAGGTGCTGGACTATAAAGTGTACAAAGTCACGTCGGTGCCGGTGGAGTGGTACAAGGAGAACCTGAAGGAGAAGAAGGGCGAGACGGAGTATGTGGACAATGTCTGGATCCAGCGCAAAGAGGATTTCGTTTTTCCGGTTGAGATCGAGATCAAGTTCGACAACGGCGAGAAGGTACGCGAGCACTGGGATGGGCAGGACCGCTGGATCCGCTATGAGTATCGAAAGAAAGCGAAAGTCGAGTCGGTAGAGATCGATCCCGACCACAAGATTTACTTCGACCGCAACAACTTCAATAACAGCTACGTGGCGCACGAGAATCACGCGCCGACGCACAAGCTGATGAACTACTGGGCTTTCCTCAGCCAGTTCTTCGCCCAATTCATGGCCTGGTGGCTGGTATAGGAGAGAGTCGCATGGACAAGAAGAACCTGGTCTCCGCCGCGGCCGGCATTGCGCAGCGTAACAAGCGCTATGTGGTGTGGTTCTATCTGTTGAACGTAGTGTTCGCGTGGCTGGGCGCCACTGGCTTGGGCACGCATGCGCAGGCCATCATGGGCCACAGTCTTTACGCTGATAAGCTGCTGCACGGTTTTGACCTGGCGGTGCTGGTCGAGTTGATTTCCCGCCCTGAGTTCGGGGGAAGCCAAGGTGCAACAGTGCCAGCGACGATTTTCGCCGTGCTGTTCCTTCTAGCGAGCTTGTTCTTCATGCCCGGTGTGCTGCTGGGCTACTCCTCGGACCATCGCATTTCGCGAGACCAATTCTTTCGCGCCTGCGGGCACAATGTTTGGCGGTTCGTGCGTCTGTTCCTGTTCTTTGCCGTGATTGCCGGAATCATGGTGAGCATCCTGTCCGGCATCGAAGTGGCACTCGCCAAGGCCGCGGACCAGACTTCTCATGAACGGTTGCCGTTCTTCACTCACGTGGCCAGCCTCGCCGTGATTTTCCTGGTGTTGACGGCGATCCGCATCTGGTTCGACCTTGCCCAGACGGAAGTCGTGTTGCGGGACCAGGGAGCAGTGCGCAAGTCGGTGGCCAGCGGTTTCCGCATGATGCAGCGGAATCTCGGGCGTTTGCTGGGGAGCTATGTGGTGATCGCGATGGTCGCGCTCCTTGTTCTTGTGGCCGGGATTCTGCTTTGGCACACGATTGTGCCGCCGGCCAGCGTGTTGGGCGCGTTCCTGATCCTGCAGGCTACCTTACTGTTACTGCTGGCCATGCGTTTCTGGCAGCGGGCCGCGGCAGTGGCTTTCTATGTGGGCATGGCAGCGGAGCCGGCGGTTGAGAGTCAGCCGGCAGCGGCCCTGGCATCGCCGTCTGTGACTGTCTAAGCTGCTGCCGTGTGGAACCGCTTGGCAGCGGCGATCGTAAGCACCACGAAAATCGCCATCACCACGAGCTGCGCGACCAGAAACGCAAAGCAGCGGCGACAGGCATCCCGCAAGGTAGCCGAGGACGATGGGGAAAACATTGACATTGGCTGTGTTTTTGCTATGCTTAGTTGTTATTTTCCCCCGGTATAAGCACGTTACCCCAGGTTAGCCTTTAGATTCTCTTTAAAATCCAAGAGTGCGAACATGTCAGATTCCAACAACATCGCGCTTTTCATTGACTACGAAAACGTCCACTATGGGCTGGTCAATCAATACAATTTCAAGCCAGCCGCTGGCAAACTAGCTGCGCTAATCCTTGAAGAAGTCGCCAAATCTGGCAATATTCTCATTAAGAAAGCCTACGCCGATTGGGAACGAGACGATTTCAGTGGCGTACAGGCAGCATTGAAAAAGAACGGGGTCGAACCAGCATACACGTTGTCAAAAAAGACTAGCAAGGGTGGCCAGCGGGAAACGTGGAAAGAAAGCGCCGATGCGGTATTGCTTCTCGACGCCTTGCAGACAATGTTCGAGAGGGTTGATATTAATGAGTTCGTGATCGTCACGGGAGACCGCGCCGCCCTCGACTTGGTTCATAGATTGCGAAGCCGAGGCAAAAAGGTGAAGATTTGTGCCCTTGAGTCTGCATTGGCTCAGGAATTGACGGATGCCGTGGAGGAAGAAATAATCTCCATTGAGAAGCTCTTAGGTATTGAGCCTGTCGGCCCCTCGTCAAAGGGTTCTACCAGCACAGAACCAACTGTCGACTGGGACAGAGTCGTAAAGATGTTGGCCGAACTCGAAGGCAAGATGCCGTTCGTCGGCTGTAGCCTCTTGAAAAAGAATCACGGTTTCACACAGCAGATGATTGCTGCCGCAGTGGCTACCGGCAGGGCCGAGATTCACTCGGTGCCAAACCCAAACTCGCCAGAAAGACCCACCTCCGCCTTACGCCTCATACGAGATAACGAGTTTGTTATCAATGCTTTAAAGGTTGAGACCAAGGTGGTCACAGTGGAGGAAAAAGTAACCTTGACTTAGTGAAACCTTTTTGTATACTGATCAGTCTAAAGAATAGCGATAAACCTAACCCTACACTGTTAATCCTACACTTATAAATAACCTATCTGCGGGGTGGCCTTTACTGTGGCCGCCCCGTTTGTTTTCTTGTGCGGAGTCTTGAGCTTCTTGCCTTGAGCGGCTTTTAGCATAATAGGTTCCTATGGCGATAGCTCAATTCCACGCCCGCACAGGTACGGACAAACATGCGCAGGTACACGCGCCTGTCGACTGGTTTTTCCCGCAAACTGGAAGATCATGCCGCTAGCTCTCAATTGTATCGCCTACAACTTCATAAAAATGTATCGGGCTTTGAGACTGGAGTCTGGCAATGCCAGCAGTCGTTACAAATCGCTTGCTTGAAGTCCGGGGCCTCGTGGTCCCTCCGGGAGGAAAACGAGCACAAATGAAGAACTGCCGCGCCCGGGTTCGAATATAATTCCGCATCGTTGGAGGCAGAATGGCCCTTTATCTCATCAGTTATGACCTAGATAAGCCAGGACAGGATTATCCCGATTTGATTGCACGGCTCAAGGAATTTGGAGCGCAACGAGTTCTTTATTCGGAATGGTTTCTTATTCACAGCGCCACGCCAGTTCAGCTGCGCGATGATCTGATGAGATTCATGGATGCCAACGACCGAATCCTAGTGGTCGAATTGAAAAATTATGCTGCCTGGCAACGCCTAATGATCGACGGCAACACGGTGAAGGCATTTTTCAACAATGCCACTTGATAT
The DNA here is from genome assembly GCA_020073105.1 of Terriglobia bacterium. GTDB lineage: Bacteria > Acidobacteriota > Terriglobia > Terriglobales > Acidobacteriaceae > JAIQFW01. Next base: position 29,625 of record JAIQFW010000112.1, on the reverse strand, counting down.
TGTTGATCCGCTAGCGGAAGTAGGAAACATATCTGACAAGCTGCTTTTCTCAGAACCGAAGACTACGATCAAGGCGTTCCTCTAGGCATCGTCTCGGTAGCGGGTCATGTCGAAGGTCTTTGCCGTTCTAGCCACAGAGGCGCACAGAGGAAAGCTGCGGTCAGCCTCTTCCCCGGAACTGGATGATATGGTGGCGATCACGTTTGGATGGCCGGCCTGCGGGCAACTGCTCGAACTGCCTCATCGCCTTGCGCTCTGCCGCCACCTTCAGGCGCATTTCCCGGCTGGCTTCGGTTTCGCGGTAAAGGGTTTGCGCAACCGAAGCCGGACCGCGCACGTCGCTGAGCCCCAGCACTTCAACCTGAAAGTCACCGGCGTCACAGGTGACCCGCAGCATGTCTCCAATCCGGACTTCGCGCGCCGGCTTGGCGGGCTGTCCGTTGGATTGAATTCTGCCAAGTTCACACGATCGTGCCGCCAGGGTGCGGGTCTTGAAGAAGCGGGCGGCCCAAAGCCACTTGTCGATACGTACGGAGGTCATGTATTTTCTGTCATCACAGCGGGGGCGGCTCGGGTTCCGCGGAGCCGTCGGCGCGCGCGTCCGAACCAGCGTAGTTGGTCTTCGTCTGGGAATCGTGCATGACCGCCTGGCCGCGACCCATGGCGGTGGAGTACTCGCGTTCAACGTGGAACTGATGCCCCATCGCGGAAAGCTTCTGGCGGCCCCCGGCCGGGACCCGCGACTCGATGACGATGTTGCATCCTCGCTTCGAACTGACAGTGAAGCGGGCATTCTCCAGGGCCGCCTGGAGGTTCATGCCGTAGTCCACAATGTTAGAAACGAACTGCGCGTGGGCCAGCGGCTGGTTGGCTCCTCCCATGATTCCGAATCCGATGTGCTGATTCCCTCGCTGCATGAACGCCGGAATGATGGTGTGGTAGGGCCGCTTTCGTGGCGCCAGCACGTTCGGCGAGGATGGGTCCAGGGAGAAAAGCGCCCCGCGGTTCTGCAACGCGAACCCCATGCCCCGCACCGTGATGCCCGCGCCAAATGAATCATAGTTGCTCTGAATCAGGGAGACGATGTTGCCGTCGCGATCCACCACGGAAAGATACGTCGTGTCGCTGACAGGAGGATTTCCGCTGGGCACGTCACAGTTGGCCTTCGCCGGATCAATCAACTTGGCGCGTTCCCTGGCGTATTCCTTTGAGATCAGGCCTTTGGTCGGAACCTTGGCGAAGCGGGGATCGGCGTTGTAACGGCCAAGGTCCGCGTACGCGAGTTTCATGGCTTCAATCTTCTTGTGCAGCTCCGCGACGCTCAGCGGTCCGTCGGCCGACGCGGGGGAGGTCTCCATAAGGTTCAGCATTTCGAGCGCGGCCATGCCTTGTCCGTTGGGGGGAAGCTCGTAAACCGTCCAGTCGCGATAGGTGGTGGAGATGGGTTCGACCCACTCGGGCGAGAACTGCGCCAGATCATCCGCCGACATGGTTCCGCCCAGGGTCTGCGAGGTGCTGAGAATTGCGCGGGCGACCTCGCCGCGATAGAAGGAATCGGCACCGTTTTGTGCGACTAGGCGGAGCGCTTTCGCCAGGTCAGGGTTCCGGAACGTCTCCCCCAACGCGGGAGGTTTGCCGTTCGGAAGAAAGACACGGCGGCTCTCGGCGTCGCCGGATATCCAGTCCACGGAATTTTCCCAGAAACTGTGGATGATTTCCGGCACCGGATAGCCTTGCTCGGCATAGAAAATTGCGGTCGTGAACAGGTCTTTCCAGGGTAACCGGCCAAACCGGCTGTGCAATGCGTTCCAACCGGCAACCGCACCCGGCACGGTCACGGTATCGATGCCGGATTCCGGCATGGCGGTCACATCTCTGGCTTTGAGGTGAGCTGGCGTGAGGCCCTGCGGCGCCCATCCGCTGGAATTCAGGCCATAGAGCTTGCCGGTCTTGGCGTCCCAGTACAGCGCGAAGAGATCGCCTCCCATACCGTTCATCATGGGCTCGGTAACCCCCAGAGTCGCGTTAGCAGCGATGGCGGCATCCACCGCCGAACCACCTCGCGCCAGGACCTGAGCACCGGCCAGCGACGCTTGCACATGGCTGGTGGCAACGATGCCATAGTGCGAAATGACCATGGAGCGCGCGTGGGAACGGGTCTCAGCCAGCGCGCTGTGAGTAAGAACTAGCAGCAGAACGGTCAGCAAGCAGATGCGCATAGATTCACCGGAGGGACAGGTCGCATTCTGCGGACGCCGCCACCCGATTGTCAAGACGGGGGCGCCACTACTATGCAACACCATTTCCCTATTAGGATGGGAGGTAGGGATTTCGATGAAAGCCGCCGTTCTGTCCACTCCCGGTAACATCGCGACGCGACCGTTGCAAATCCGCGAAGTTCCGCAGCCGGAACTGAGAGATGGATACGTCTTGTTGCGGGTGCGGGCCTGTGGGGTTTGCCGGACGGACTTGCACATTGTTGAAGGCGAGTTGCCAGTCCGCCGGGAGAGACTCGTTCCTGGCCATCAGATCGTTGGGGAAATCGTGGAGGGAGCCGCGCCTGAATTTCCTGCCGGCATGCGGGTAGGGGTGTCATGGGTTGGGGGCACTGACGGCACGTGCTGGTATTGCCGTCGAGGCCTGGAGAACCTGTGCGATTCACCAACTTTCACAGGATACAACGTGGACGGCGGCTATGCGGAATATGCGGTGGCGCGTGCCGATTTCGTATTTCCGCTGCCTGAGTCGCTTGACGACCTCCACGCCGCGCCGCTCTTGTGCGCCGGCATCATCGGTTTTCGCAGCCTGCGCGTGGCGGGAGTGGAACCGGGCGAGCGCGTGGGACTATTCGGCTTCGGCGCCTCAGCCCACCTGACGATCGAAGTGTTGAAGGCCTCGAAGTGCCTGGTGTATGTCTCAACCCGCGGGGATTCTCACCGGAGACTTGCCGCCTCGCTGGGGGCAGAATGGGTGGGCAGCGAAACTGACAAGCCGCCGGTAGAACTTGACCGGGCAATTACCTTCGCGCCGAGCGGAGATGTGGTGATTGCTGCTCTGGCCAGTCTGCGAAAGGGCGGCGTGGTCGCGATCAACGCCATTCACCTGGACCGGATTCCGCAATTCGACTACGACCGCTTGCTCTGGGGCGAGCGCCAGATTCGCAGTGTGGCCAACATGACGCGCTCTGACGCCCGTGATTTTCTGAAGCTTGCCGGGGAAATTGGGTTTCGGCCAAAGGTCACAACGTTCTCACTCGAGCACGCCAACGAGGCGCTTCTGGCGGTGAAGAATGATTCGATCGACGGCGCGGCCGTGATTGTGCCGTGATTAAGGAAGCGAGCCTGGTACTCGGTTGCTGTCCGCTTGGATCACAAATCAAAATTAAAGGCGCCCCGGACCCTTTCGAGTCACAGAGCGCCTGAACAGCCCTCCCCCAGAACTGCTCAGTTACGAAGGTATTCTGGTCCCCACGAAACGTAAATGGCACGAGCGGGCTATGCATCGCCCATGAGTGCCTGCTACTGAATTGGTGCAACCACATTCCCGACGAGGGAGTGTTCCCACAAACCAGACCTTGGGGACGCGCCGGAATACGTTTCTTTGCGTTTTTCACAATCCTTCGCGTACCTTGCGTTTCAAGCTCTGAGCGCAAAGCGCGCAGAGACGTCGAAAAGATCGCGAAGAAAAACCTGGAACTGAGATTCGCACGCTACGTGCAGGGCAACACTTCGCTTCTGTGGCAAATTCATTTATGCTTTTCTGCACCGGCATACCAACCTGGAGGGGGATCGACGTGAGTCGAATTCATCGTGGTGTCGCTATTGTGCTGACTGGCTGTTTTCTGGCGTCGATCGCAATTCTCAGCCAGGCGCAACAAGTCCCAGAGAGTACTTATCAGGAACTGCGCTGGCGCATGATTGGGCCGTTTCGCGGCGGGCGGGCGCGAGCGGTAGCCGGAGTCCCCAGCCAACCGAATGTGTTCTACATCGGCCAGGTCAATGGCGGGGTGTGGAGGTCCAACGACTACGGCCGCACCTGGATGCCGATCTTCGATCAGCAGCCGACACAGTCGATTGGCGCGATCGCCGTGGCCCCGTCTGACCCTAACATCATTTATGTCGGAAGCGGCGAAGGGTTGCACCGGCCGGACCTCTCCGTGGGCGACGGCATCTACAGATCCAGCGATGCGGGAAAGACTTGGACCCACCTTGGGCTGCGAGGTGCGCAGCAGATTCCCGCGTTGGCCATTGATCCCCGCGACCCGAATCGATTGTTTGCTGCCGTGCTGGGCCATCCCTACGGGCCGAGCGCAGAGCGCGGTATTTTTCGCTCCACCGATGGCGGCGTGACCTGGAAAAAGGTCCTCTATAAGGATGAGAACACCGGCGGATCCGACATTGCGCTAGATCCCTCGAATCCCGACGTAGTCTACGCCTGCTTGTGGGAGGCCCGAGAAGGTCCTTGGGAGGATGGCAATCAGTTCAACGGCACCGGCGGCGGCCTCTTCAAGTCCACCGACGGCGGCAACACCTGGAAGCAACTGAGCAACGGTCTGCCCAAAGGCGTGGTGCAAGTCAATGTGGCCATCGCGCCCAGCCAGCCCAGCCGCATCTACGTCACCTTAGGAACCACCCAGCCGGGAGCCTATGCTTCGGGCGCGGGGCTTGGATTCTATCGTTCCGATGATGCCGGTGAGAGCTGGTACCGGGTCACCGACGACCCTCGTCCTGCGATGCGGATTGGCGGTGGCGATCTGGCCATAGCCAGAGTCGATCCCAAGAATCCTGACGTCGTCTACAGCACCGGCATTGTGACGGTGCGTTCCACGGACGGCGGCAAAACATGGACCAGCATTCGCGGCGCGCCGGGCGGAGACGATTACCAGAACCTTTGGATCAACCCGAACGATCCCAACATTATCCTGCTGGTCAGTGACCAGGGTGCGATTGTCACCGTCAATGGCGGCCAAACATGGAGCTCATGGTACAACCAGCCGACCGCGCAGCTTTATCACGTTTCGACCACAAATACATTTCCGTATCAGGTTTGTGGTGGGCAGCAGGAAAGTGGCTCGGTGTGCATCTCGAGCCGCGGCAATGACGGCGAGATCACGCTTCGTGACTGGCTTCCGGTGGGGGCGATCGAGTACGGATACGTCGTAGCGGATCCCCTCGATCCGGATGTGGTTTATGGCGGCGGACGGACCGAGGTTTCGAAGTTCCATTGGTCCACGGGCCAAGTGCAAAACATCACGCCGATTCCGGTTCGCAACAGCAAGTACCGTACCAACCGCACGGAACCGACGATGTTTTCTCCGCTCGACCCTCACACGCTTTTTTACGCAACCAACGTCCTCTTCAAGACTGCTGACGGGGGAAACTCGTGGCAAACGGTGAGTCCCGATCTCACGCGTCCTGACCCGGGTGTTCCCGCCAGCGTTGGTCCCCTGCTCTCCCTGAATCCGGATGCCGCGAAGAAACGTGGCGTGATCTATGCGCTGGGTCTGTCGTTCAAGAATGTGAACACCCTGTGGGCTGGGACCGACGACGGGTTTATTTGGATCACGCGCGACGGGGGCAAGAACTGGAACAACATCACGCCGACCGAACTGACGCCCTGGAGCAAAGTCACCCAGCTTGAGGCCTCGCATTTCGACGATCAGTCAGCATATGCGTCGGTCAGCCGCTTTCGCATCGATGATCTCCGTCCCTATATCTACCGTACACACAACGGAGGAAAGACCTGGCAGCCGATTACCGACGGCCTGCCGCTGGATGCGCCGGTCGATACCGTTCGCGAGGACCCGGTTCGAAAAGGTCTGCTCTTCGCCGGCACAGAAAAGAGTGTGTGGGTTTCGTTTGATGACGGCGATCACTGGCAGAGCCTGCAACTGAACCTGCCGCACACATCGATGCGTGATCTATGGATTCATGAGAATGACCTGATTGTGGCTACCCACGGGCGCTCGTTCTGGATCCTCGACGACATCACGCCGCTGCGGCAAGTCACAGGTGCGACGGCTGGTTCCGACGTTCTTTTCAAGCCCACGGCTGCCTATCGGGTGCGGCGCAGCACGCACACCGATACTCCCATTCCGCCGGACGAACCGGCTGGCGAGAACCCTCCCGCGGGAGCAATCATCGATTACTTCCTCGCTAAGCCTGCTTCAGGCCCGGTGACCATAGACATCCTCGATGCGAAGGGAAGCCAGGTTCGTCGCTTTTCAAGCACCGACCAACCAGATCAAACCGAAGCTGAATTGAGCAAGCAACTGATTCCGCTGTACTGGCTCCGCCCGCACAAGGCGGTTGCAAGTAGTGCCGGTATGCACCGCTGGATATGGGACCTGCACTATCCCACGCCCACGTCCGCGCGGCATGAGTATCCGAGTTCAGCGGTACCCCACGACACGCCGAGACATCCGCTCGGTCCTCGAGCAGCGCCTGGGGAATACACAGTGCGGTTAACGGCCAACGGACACAGTTACACGGCACCACTGACCGTCAAAATGGATCCCCGGGTGAAGACGCTGCCAGCGGGACTGCAACAACAGTTCAGCTTGCAGACGCGACTGGCTTCGTTGCTGAGCAGCACGTCTGAGGCAGTTATGCAGACGCATTCAATCCGCGAACAATTGGAAAAGCTATCCGGAAAGGCGATCGGGTCGGCAGCGGAATCGATTGAAGGCTTCAAGAAGAAGCTCAAAACACTTGCAGGGGAACCAGGAGAGGCAGCACGGGGCACGGAAGAAGTGACACTCAAGTCAGTGAACGACGCGGCCAACACGTTATACGGCGACGTGGACAAGGCAGATGCGGCCCCGACCCTAGCCCAGATCGAAGCAACGGCATCGGCGGAACGTGATGCTGTGCAGGTCGCGAGACGCTGGGAGGAGATCAAGTCGTCCGATCTTCAGGCTCTGAATGCTTTGCTCCGCGGGGCCAACTTACCCGAGATCCGTCTAGAGGCGAGTCCTCAGGCAGAGGAGGATCCTGGCGACGAAGAGTAAGCCCCTAACAAGCAGAGGTTTCTCCCGCGATCATTGCCCCTTGCCTGCGAGATCAGCGGCGGCTTTGTCGATGGCCGCCGCGACGTTCTCCAATACCTGCCCCACCATTGGCACCTGCGCGTCCGCCTTCTTCCATTCCTCCTGGTCCATGTATTCGCGAACCGCAGCGATGGGCTTGGCGCCATAGCCGGTATAGGTGCCGGGGGCGTAAACCTGGTGCTTGAACCAGGGACGTTCCGGAAGACCCTGTTCGGTGAGAAACGCCCGTTGAATCCGCAAAAGATCCGCGTTCAGAGCGAGTACGATCTCGGCTGGCATGTCAGATCCAGCCTTCCGCCACCCCGCCAAGGCCGCGTCATAGCGCTCGGCACTTTTCTTCAACGCCTCAACCCCGTTCTTCAGCGGGGCGAAGTTCATATAGGGTGGAATCGGCTTGGCAGGCGGGGGCACGAAGGTCTTGCGGGGATCGGCCGTAGCCTTGAAAACCCCTTCCTGGAGCTCCAGATTGAGCTCGGTGATCTCGTCCTGTTTTTCTTTCAGCAGTTTCTCCAGATCGGTCACGTACTTCGCGATCGCATCGGCCTCGGCGGTGTAATCGAAGGGAATCACGTCCGCGTCGGCCAGCCGCATGACTGCCGTCCCTCCCGTTTGGGCCAGAGCGCGGCCGTAGGAAAAATCAGTGTCCCTGAAATGGGTGAACCAGTAGAAGTCGTCGTAGATGGAATGATAAGCGGTGCTGTCGTCTTCGCCACCAAATCCGATGTTCAGGGCAGAGATGCCGGCATGGTCCTGAAAAGCAGCGTAGTCCGACCCGTCACCGAGAGGGCTGATCCGAAGATCGGTGTGCTTGCGGACCTCCGACCGTTCTTCCGCGTTCGCCGCTGTTGCAATACGCTGCAGGCGTGCACGCTGCCACACGGACATCGACTTTTCGGGGTCTTGAACGTTACGTGCCACGTCGTTGATCAGCCGTTCCAAATCGTGCGTACCCGACGCCCTGAAGTAACCGCGACCGTTGCTGTCGGAGTTGATGTAGGCAACCGCATGTTTCTGAAGCTCCTCGAGGTGAGTTTCCACCCACTCGGTCGACCCCAGCAAGCCGGGCTCTTCGCCATCCCAGGCGCAGTAGATGATGGTCCGCTTGGGGTTCCAGCCTTGCTGGTGCATCGCACCCAACATGCGGGCCTCCTCCAGCACCGCAACCATCCCGGAGATCGGATCAGCGGCGCCGTTTACCCAGGCATCGTGATGATTCCCACGAATCACCCACTGGTCGGGAGCACTCGTTCCGCGTAGAGTTGCAATCACATCGTTGACGGGTTTTAAGCTCCAGTCTGACGTCACTTTCAGGTGCACTTTCGCAGGGCCGGGACCTACGTGGTAAGTGATGGCCAAGGCGCCTCGCCAAGCTTCAGGTGCTACTGGCCCTTGCAATGCGGAAAGCAGCGGCAGGGCGTCGCCGTAGGAGATGGGAATCACGGGGATCTTGGTGATCGTTGCTGCATCTTTGAGCGGCAGGCGTTTCGTATCCGCTGTGGCCCCGACTCCTGGCGTCAGGGGATCACCCGGATAAGCCGTATCCATCACACTTCCCCGCTGCACGCCGTCGTGGGGCCGCCACCCTCCTTTGGGGTAGCCGTCTCCGTTGAAAAAACCATCGTCCTTGGGGTCGGAATAGATGATGCAGCCAATGGCCCCATGTTCGGCGGCGACCTTTGGCTTGGTGCCGCGCCAGTTCTCTCCGTAGCGTGCAATGACGATGGCCCCTTTGACGGAAACTCCCATGCGGTCGAGCTTTTCGTAGTCATCCCGATCACCGTAGTTGACGTATACCAGGGGCGCGGTCACATCGCCGTCCGCCGAATACGCGTTGTAGGTGGGTAGTTGCTCGGCGGTCTGGGTTGAGGTGGGATCGCCGGGAACAGCGGGTTCTTGCAGCTTCGCGCGGAATCGGGTGGGCTCGAGCAATTCCACGATTCGCTCCTTGGGCGTGGGAAAAAGAACCTGAAAGGTCTCGATATGGGCGTCGAATCCCCATTCCTTGAATCTGGCGAGAATCCACTCGGCGTTCTCTTTGTCGTAAGGTGAGCCGACGTGGTGCGGGCGGGCGCTCAGGTGCTGCATGCTTTCCCGCAAATTGTTGGCCACAATTCCGGCCCGGAACCGGGCCTCCCAGTTGCGTTCCGTGGATGAGGACTGCACGGTATAGCCAGGAAGAGGTGCAACTTCCGGCCCTGCTGCCGGGCTGGACTGAGAAGAGGCGATCTGAGCTAGACCGAGAATTGCGAGATACAAAACCGACTGGCGGATCGACGGGAATTTTGCGTTTGTCATTGCGTCGTAATTATAGCGTTCGGAGTTGGCCGCCGCTGCCGTAGAATGGCTGGTTTCGTCGATATGCCTCTCCACCAATCGAACTATTGGCTCGACACCGTTACCATGCCGACGGGTACGCCGGGCGACTTGCCCCAGAAAGTGGATGTTGCCGTGGTGGGCGCGGGCTTCACCGGCCTCTCCGCCGCTCGTACGCTGGCGCAACGCGGGGCCAGGGTCGCAGTCCTGGAGGCGCACACCATCGGATGGGGCGCCAGCTCCCGCAATGGCGGCATGGTGCTTACCGGCATGAAGCTTAGCGTGGAGACGCTGGCCGCTCGCTACGGCATGGAAGCAACCAAGCGGATGTACGCTGCGTCCCTGGCGTCCATTGATCTAGTGGAACAGATCATCCGCGAAGAGAGCATCGAATGCGATTTCTCGCGCTGTGGACATCTTGAGGTCGCTTGCAAGCAATCCCACTTTGATACCTACGCCCGTTCCGTGGAGGTGATCGCGCGAGAGTTCAATCATCAGCTGCGAGTCGTCACGAAGAAGGACCTGGGCAGCGAGATCGGGTCTGAGATCTACTTCGGCGGGATCGTCGACGAAGTCAGCGCCGGCCTGAACCCCGCATGCTATATCGCCGGCCTTGGTCGCGCTGCGCTCAAGGCAGGAGCCAGCATTTATGAGAATACTGACGTGCGGCAGATTCCGCGCACGGCGGAAAATGGAAGCCCCGGATTTCAGCTGACCACGTCGCGTGGACGCGTCTTTGCTAAAGACGTCCTCATCGGAACCAGCGGCTACACCTCGCAAGCGACGCCGGCGCTGCAGAAGAAGATCATTCCCATCGGATCGTTCATCATCACCACGGAACGATTGTCGGAGGCGCTGGCCCGCGAGCTCAGCCCGCGGAACCGGATGATTTTTGATTCCAAACACTACCTTCATTATTACCGGCTCACGCCCGACAACCGCATGCTGTTCGGCGGGCGAGCAGCGTTCTTTCCGGAGACGACAAACACGATCCGTCGCAGTGCGGAGATTCTGCGCCGGGGGATGATTGAGGTCTACCCGCAGCTACGAGATGTGAGGGTGGAATATGCGTGGGGCGGAACGCTCGATTTCTGCTTCGACACCATGCCGCACGCCGGGCGGATGGACGGAATGCACTACGCAGTGGGTTACGCCGGGCATGGCGTGGCCATGGCAACCTATCTCGGCACCATGATGGCGGAGCAGATCAGCGGTGGAGTTGTAAGGAATCCCTATGCGGATATTCCCTTCCCCGGTGCGCCCTTGGGTCTTTACACCGGGAAGCCGTGGTTCTTGCCGTTTGCGGGAGCGTATTACAAGATGCTGGATTGGATCAGCTGAGGTCCTCGGGCATTTGGGAAGGACACGGAACCCTGTGCGATCCCATGCTATACTTTCGTCCCGGCGGTAACCCTGTCCTTGGTGCTCCGCGCAGGTTCCTCAGGATTTCTTCTGGAGGTACACGATGCGACTCCCCAATGAGTTGTCTTACCTGAGGCGATTTTTCGCGCTCGCTCTTACATCACTCGCTTTGTCGACGGCTGCATGGGCGCAAGTCAGCGGGAGATTGTTGCATACGTTCAAGGGGCCAGAAGGGTCGGGCCCGTCGGCAACTTTGATCTCTGACGCGGCGGGTAACCTATATGGGACAACGAACACCGGCGGCCGCTATGGCGTCGGTACTGTGTTCCAAATCTCGCCAACCAGTGGGTACCACCTGCTACATTCGTTCCAGGGAACCGATGGGTCTGGTCCGGTGTTTGCACCGCTGATGCTCGACGCCATTGGAAATCTCTTTGGAACTACCAGGTACGATTCCGAGAGAGGGTGCGGTACGGTATTTGAGCTGACACCCGCACCAGGCGGGAAGTGGACCTTCAGCCTGGTCCATTCGTTTCAAGGGCAATCGGATGGGTGTATGTCGGAAGGCGGTCTCGTCTATGATGCCGCCGGCAATCTTTACGGTACGGCTCAGTACGGTGGTACCTATGGACAAGGTCTGGTCTTTGAATTCACACCTGGTCCCCATGGACAGTGGAGCGAGACGATGCTCTATAGCTTCTCCGGAGGGCCAGACGGCCGGAATCCGGTAGCGGGGCTGTTGTGGGACGAAGCAGGTAATCTATATGGCACAACATCCAGCGGCCCCCCCACTCATCCCTGCGGCAACGTCTTTGAATTGTCGCCACCATCAGTACCGGGCGGCACGTGGACTGAACTTGTCTTGCATAGTTTTGACGATATCTTCGACGGATGCAACCCCGAAGCACCTCTCGTCTTCGATGCCGCCGGTAATCTATATGGGACTACTGTGGGTGGGAGAACCGCGGGCTACTCATATGGAACCGTATTCGAGGTCAGCCCGGGGCCGAGCGGATGGACAGAAAATCTCCTCTACAGTTTTCAAGCGGGTGATGACGGACGGTGGCCGTATTCGACTCCAGTCTGGGACTCAGCAGGAAATCTCTACGGCACGACGTTTGCAGGCGGTGGGGGGCCGTGCAATGGGTACGGCTGTGGCACCATCTTCAAATTGAGCGCTGATGGAAATGGTCAATGGACGGAGACTGTTCTCGCAAGGCCGGTTCATGGCAAGCACGGTGCTCAGCCTCTCGGGGGACTGTTGGCAGATACCAGAGGCAACTTGTATGGCACAGCGTGTACCGGTGGCGCTCACGGGATGGGGACCGTGTTCGAGATCACCTCACATGCAGCCGGAGTATCGAGAAACGCTCTCGCACCGTGAGCCCTCAGCTTTCCTTCGGGCTCGCAAACTTGTCATGCTATCGCGCCCTTCGGGTGCGTAGTTTGATCCGCCCTTACGCTGGGCTTACAGCGCTGGGTAAGACGCGCGTGCCGTCCCTGCCGGACTCGCCGGTGCTCCAATTTTACTACCGTGCCGGGCTATCACATGCCGCCGCTTCGCGGCTGGAGTTTGCTACCTCTGACTCGCCACTTCGCCCAGAAAGATCCAGCCTAACTCCCACCGTTCGAAAATCGCGAAAGGTGGGGCAGCCATGCGTCGTATTTTACCGCGACATCAGGTACTCCACCTCGCGCTCGATTTCAGCGATGGGAATCGGGGGCAAGTTTCTCTGCTTCAACCGATCGTTGACTTGCGGGAGACGGACGGCCTTCAGCTTGTCCCACTCCTCGACAGCCCGCTTCATTGCCTGATCCGACTCCCCGAAGACCGCGAGCGCCTGTGAAGGTACCTCCCGGTCGCTGCTTTCCACAACTCGCAGAGCAGCGGCAACTGCGCTGTTCGCGTCCTCAAGCCCCATCGCCTTGCCGGAGGGGCCTGAGCTCCCTTTCATGATCCCTAACAACTCGCTCTTCAGTTGCGAGACGCTTGCTTTGATCGCATCGGGTTGCGCCTTTAACCTGGCTTCCAGATCGGCAATTTGTTTTTGGGTCGAAAGGATCTCGGCCGCTGCCTTCCGACCCTGAAGCGCTTCCTCGAACATCTGCTGGCCCAACTGGAACTGACGCTCCAACTCCCCGGTGGTAGCCGTCGATCTTGGGTCCATCACCACCTTGAGGCTTTGGCTGCTGGTTTTTCCATTGGCCGTAAGCCGCACCTCGTAGGCGCCTGGCACTACGCGCGGGCCGTGCAGGACGGAATGATCGTCATCATCCAGGTCCGCACTCTCAACACTCGATGTCTTCCACTCGAGATTCCAGACGAAGCGATGCATTCCGGAAGCCCGCTCCACGACTTGGGGTTTGGGGAACCATCGCTCCGCGATGGGGACCAGCCGGTGTCTTGGCTCGTTCCTCTCGTCGGAGGAGAAGCTGGTGACCAGCTTTTGCATCTGGTCGAAGACTTCAATCTTTACGTGATCAGCGGCGCTCTTGAGGTAGTAGTCGATGATTGCGCCATTGGGAGGGTTCTCGGCTGTCGGCTCTTCGGGAGGAAGCGGGGTACCGGGATACGAATCGTTGTCCACGCGAAAGGCGGTTTCCGGGCGGTACAGATACGCCCCTGCGGCTTCTGCAGCCTCTTTGGCTTGTCGCAGCGGAGTCATGTCGTCGAGAATCCAGAACGAGCGCCCGTGAGTGCCGATTACCAGGTCGTCGCCGTGAATCACCAGGTCCTGAACCGACGTCGCGGGGAGATTCAATTGCAGCGACTGCCAGTGATCGCCGTCGTCGAAGGAAAGGTAAACGCCGAGTTCGGTACCGGCATAGAGCAGGCCTTTCATCTGCGGATCTTCTCGAACCGCTCGCAGGAACGACGGTGCGCTCATGCCGTCGGTGATCAGTTGCCAGGTCTCGCCGTAGTCGCGCGTGCGGTAGAGGTACGGCTTCTGATCGATCAACGAGATCTTGCCCCAGTCGCTGAGGCCTTTCGGGGTCACATCCTTCCAGGTCTTCCCACCGTCCCGGGTCAGGTGAATCAATCCGGTGTCGCTTCCGGCCCAGATCAGGTCCCCGTTGAGAGTAGAAGGTGCAATGCTGAACACCACACCATATCCGCGCTCCTTCGAGTTCTCCACGGTCGGTGGCCCTTCCGGTTTCTTGTCGCCTTCGCGCCGAATTGAGCCAGTGAGATCGGGACTGATCTTCTCCCAATGCAGGCCTCCGTCAGCGGTCTTCATCACGAACTGAGTTCCCAGATACAACGTCTTCTTGTCGAACGGCGAGAACAGGAGGACAGGCGCCCAGGGATCGCGGTACTTGCGGTCAATAATTTCGGTATTCCAGGTTGGAACGGGCCAGGGGGTGACATCCTGACTGAAGGAAGTGCGCATATCGAAACGGACCACACCGCCATAGGCGCTGCTGACATAGAGAATGTTGGGGTCATTGGGATCGGGCGCGATATATCCACTCTCACTCCCGCTTGCCGTGAACGCATCGCCAGCAGCGATCTGGCCATGATCGGTACGGCTGGGCACGGCAATGGCACCACTGTCCTGCTGGGTGCCGTAAACCACGTAGGGAAACCTGTCATCGGTGATGACGTGATAAAGCTGCGCGGTGGGCTGGTTATTCCAGGAGCTCCAGGTCCTGCCGTAGTTCCCACTGATGGTGGTTCCCTGGTCGGTACCAAGAATCATGCGTGAAGAGTCCTTGGGATCGACCCACAGTTGGTGATAGTCATCGCCGCCGGGAGCGCCACGCAAGACGGAAATGGTCTTGCCGCCATCCTCGGACCGGTACAGCGCGACATTCGGCACGTAGATGACATCCGGATTCTGCGGATCAATGGTGATGCTGCTGAAATACCAGGAACGGCTGGTGAGACGGCGGTCGGAGTTGTGTAGCGCCCAGGTATTGCCCCCGTCATCGGAGCGATACAGCCCGGCTGGTTTGGCATCAATGACCGCGTACACGCGCTTGCCGCTCGGTGACACTGCGACGCCGGAGCGGCCCCAGTCGCCTTCGGGAAGTCCAGCGCCGGCGAGGTGCGTCCAGGTACGGCCGCCATCCTGCGAGCGGAAGAGACCGCTTCCTGGCCCGCCCAGTGGTGCGTAGGTGCTCCAGGGCGGACGACGTGCCCTCCACATGGTGGCAAAAAGAATGTTGGGGTTCTCCGTCGCGATGGCGAGATCGGCGGCTCCGATCTCCGGACCTGAGTCAAGAACCTTGTTCCAACTAGCGCCTCCGTCGGTTGACTTATAGACTCCGCGTTCTGTATTCGGGCCGTAGGCATGTCCGAGCACGGCCACGAACACAACATTGGCATCGTGGGGATCCACGACGATCCGGCTGATCTGCCCCGAGTCGCGCAGTCCGACGTTGGCCCAGGTCTGGCCGCCATTGGTCGATTTGTAGACACCGTCTCCGGATGACAGATCGGAGCGGATGTCCGACTCTCCTGTGCCCGCGTAAAGGACCTTCGGATCGGACGGAGCGACAGCGAGCGCACCGATCGAGGCTATGTGCTGGCCATCGAAAATTGGTTTCCAGACGTTACCCGCATCCGTTGTCTGCCAGATACCGCCGTTGACGGCGCCAAAGTAGAAGGTGGTGGGGTTGCCGGGTATTCCAGCAACTGCCACGGCACGGCCTCCACGGAACGGCCCAATCAGCCGCCACTTGAGGCCGCCGTAAAGATCTGGGGGAACGGCCTGCGCGCCGGCCCATACGGCAATCAACAAACCAAGAAAGGAAAAAACAACGAGCTTGTAGAAAGGAAACGTGAACTTGTGCAATGAATGGGCTCCTCGCCCTTAGATAGGCCTAGTGTAGCGGAAGGTGCGATCTTGCTGAAAGGGGCTACGCCGCGGCACTGCGGCGATCAATTGGAACCTGGAGACCGCGGTTGCGATTGCTCCTGCCCCGGGTAGTAACCGCTGCGCGTTCTGACGGTAAGTTTCTTGTGTCCCTTGGCGCGCGCTTCCACACGGATCGTGCGATAGCCGCCCACGGTCTTCGGAGTGGTGGGCTTGTACCCGATGGTGTACTGGTTGCGAATGTCGTGCGCCACGTCACGGCTTATTTCATCGACTTCATCGAGGGACCGGGGCAGGAACGCAAGTCCTCCCGTGCTCTTGGCAAGGGTCTCCAGCGCACGCTTGGCACGGCGGGACTTCTCTTCGCCCAATAAACCGATGGCGTACACCGTTGGTCCGTTTTCTTCCTGCAGCCGGCGCACGGCCTCCTCCAAGGACTCCTGGCTGGCGGTGTCCTCCCCATCGGTGACTACGAACACCACTTTCTTTTGCAGGCGGGCCTGCGCTTTCATATAGTCGGCCGAGGCCACCAACGCGTCGTACAATGCGGTTCCACCCCGCGCCTCAACCTTCTCCAGCGCCTCGCTGAGTTTCTTGATGCTACTGGTGAAAGGCTGGTCCAGGTAGTACTCATCGTTAAAATTCACCACAAATACCTGGTCCTGGGGGTTGCTGGATCGCACCAGGTTGAGGGCGGCTTTGTTCACCTTGTCACGCTTTTCCCGCATCGAGCCTGAGTTGTCGATCACGATTCCCATCGCCACCGGGATGTCTTCGTGGCGGAACGAGGTCATGGTCTGAGGCTGGCCGTTCTCGAATACGGCGAAAGCGCTTTTCGGAAGGTCGAGCACCATGTGGCCCTGGTCGTCGACCACGGTGGCGTGCACGGCCACCTCTTCAACCTCTTTCTTGAAGACGAATACGCTGTCGTCACTCGGAGGAGCCTGCTCTTGATCTTGTGCCGCAGACAACGGTTGTGCCGGGTGCTGGCCAGCGGAAACGGAAGTGGCGGGTTGCACGGGGGTGGTTGCCAGCGGAGGAGAATTTGCCGGAGCTGCGGATTGTCCTGAACCGCCAGGTGAAGGGTCCAGTCCAGCTGTACCCGGCGCCGCGATGGCTAAAGTGAGGAGGAGAAAAACGGCCAGGATAGCCAGAACTCGATCATTCCGAAGGTGCATAGTATCCCGTCTTCGCGAATACCCGGAGCGGCGGCAATCCTTTGGGTGGAAGTAATTTCACTTTTATTTTACGCCATTTGCCGTTGTGCCCCGCATTGCTAGGACGGTAACCAAGCATGTATTGGTTGCGCAGCTCGATCCCAATTTTGGTGGCGACGTCGGCCAGATCATTGGGATTGTCGATGGTAAAAGCGCGCCCCCCGGTGAGCTCTGTAATATCACTCAACAACTCCGGCCCCAACATCTCTTCGCTAGTCGCCATGTTGTGGTCGTAAATGCCGATGGCGTACAGCATTACATCCGCTTCCTTCACCACCGACTTGATCTCACCTTCGGTGTAACGGCTGTGGTTGTCGCCGCCGTCGGAGATGATCAACAACGCCTTCTTCGAGAATCGTGCCTGACGCATTTTGCTGATGCCCAGATAAATCGCGTCGAGCAGGGCCGTCCTTCCCTTGGGGACGGTGTACACCAACTTGCCCTGAATGTCCTCCACCGAAGAGGTGAAGTCGGAGACCTCTTCGGGCTTGTCGGCAAAGGTCACCATGAAGAATTCGTCTTGAGGGTTGGCGGTCTTGAAGAATTCGATCACCGCCTCGCGGGCACGCTCGATCTTGCTGTTCATGCTCCCGCTCATATCGAAGATCACGCCGATGGAGACCGGAGCATCCTCACTGGAAAATGACTTGAGTTCCTGCGGCGATTGGTCCTCAAAGATCTGGAAGTTCTCCCGGTCCAGTCCGGTGACCAGGCGATTCATGGGGTCGGTGATCGTAACCGGGACCAGCACCAGGCTTACATCGACCTTGAGTGGCTTGGTGCGGGTCCTCAACGCCGGGTTGAGCACATCCAGAGCTTGGGGCTTGGCGGCCTCAATTCGTGGCGTGACATGAACTTCATCGATGGAGACCTGCGCGCCGGCGCGGGGCGAAACCCAGAACAAGGAAGCAAGAAGGACAGTTGAAACGCAGGCGATCGCCGCTCGCTCAGGACAACGCATAGATCTAGTTAGTGTCCAGGGAAGGGCCGACTGGGTGCCATCTTTCTTCCGGGAGTGAATGGACCCGCGTCCACAATGGCGGGCCATAGGGACCTCACTTGGGCTGATGCTACCACAGCTTCCCGGCTGCAGTGTCAGCCTTTTTTTGCGACCTGAGATGGACATCTTGTGCAAAAGTTTGCTCACCTATAAGTGAAATTTAACCACCCCTTGCCAACCACCGTTGTCAAATTCCTGTCAAATCTCCCGCGGAATAGGCAGTTCATAGCACTTGGTCCCGAATTCGGCCCAGGACCCAGTCTCGACTCGCCCCAGAAAGGCCAGGGTCTAGTAAAATGCCGGGTTCCGGCCATGGCCTACATTGCCCCCTTCCGCGCTCTGCGTTACGACCCCTCCCGGGTCGATCTGGACCGGGTCGTGACTCAACCCTACGACAAGATCACTCCTGAGATGCAGGAACGCTATTACACGGCCAGCCCTCACAACCTGGTACGCATCATCCTGGGGAAACGGGAGGCGGCGGACCATCCTGGAGATAATTCCTATACCCGAGCCGCGGCTTCCTTTCAAGACTGGCGGAGGCAAGGTATCTTTCTGCAGGACGCCCAACCCTCTATCTACGCGTACGTGCAGCATTTCACCGCTCCCGGTGGCAAGACCAAACTGGAGCGGCGAGGGTTCATTGCGCTGGGGCGCATTGAGGACTACACGGGTCACGTGGTGTTCCGCCACGAGCAGACACTGGCCAAACCCAAAGCTGACCGTCTCGAGCTATTGCGGGCGACCCGGGCGCACTTCGGGCAACTCTTTATGCTCTACAGCGATCCAGCGGGGGAGATTGAAGGCGTGTTGCCGACGACCTCCGGGCCAGATGTGGACATCCACGATGAGTATGGGGTTCGTCACCAGGTATGGAAGGTCTCCGACCCCGGCTTGATTGAGCTGATACAGGGCAAAATGCGCGATAAGAAGCTGATCATTGCCGACGGCCACCATCGCTACGAAACTGCTCTGAACTATCGGAACGAACGCCGGACCCAGGACGCTCCCGATTCCGTGCCCGAGGCTTCCCGCGACGCGGCTCGCCAAGTCATCTCGGCAATGGCTCCTCATGAACTGGTGATGATGACTTTTATTAACATGGACAGCCCTGGCCTGGTGATTCTGCCCACCCATCGCGTGGTGCATGGGTTAGGGTCGTTCTCCGCCGATGCTCTAAAGGAACGCTCCCGCAGTTACTTCAGCGTAGAGGAGGTCGATCCAACGGTCGATGCCGGACGGGCCATGGGAATTCTGCGCGAGGCCGGGCACGCCGGCACGGCCCTGCTGGGAATTACCGCGAACCGTGCATTCCTCTTCGACACAGCGAAGACGATCGGTTCGAATCTTTTTGCGGGGGTTTCGCTGCGCCAGCAATCGCTCGATGTTGTCCAGTTGCATAAGTGCCTGTTGGAGGCCGTGCTAGGGCTCTCCGAAGAGTCCATCCGCGACCAGCAGAACATCAATTACGTGCGCGACGCCGGCGAAGCCATGACCCGGGTACGCGAGGGCGGGGCGAACGTGGCCTTTCTCATGAATCCGGTGCGGATGCGGCAGGTGCGTGACATCGCGTTTGCCGGCGAAGTGCTCCCGCAGAAGTCCACTGATTTCTATCCCAAATTGCTCAGTGGACTTGCGATTTATGCGCTAAAGTAGACCGGTCGGAGGAACCAACCTTGAGGGACGTCATCCCGGGGTGGCTTCAGCGAATGAAGGAAGGGTTCGGTTCCCTGATTCTGGTCTGCATTCTTTTGGCGTTGTCCTGTGCGCTGCTTCTGTCCAACCCTCCTGGCGACGCGCGGATCTCGATCTACTCCAGGGTGGCCAACTACTCGCTGCCTGTCCTCGAACGCAACAAGCTGGATTACGTGGGACTCCTCGAAGTTCTCGAACCGCTAGGAACGGTGAGTGCGAAGATGAGTGGAGGCACCTGGAGGCTCCGCTACAACGACGTAGAAAGCGAGTTCACCGCGGGCAAGAAACGCGCCCGTATCCGGAATGGGGATTTTGATCTGCCTGCGAATTTCCTGCTGGAGAATGGCCGAGGGCTCGTGCCGCTGTCCAGCCTCGGTACACTGCTATCGCGCATCCTCGGTGGCCCGGCCACCCTCAACCAAGGAGCGCGGCGATTGTTCATCGGCAATGTTGCAATCCACTTCACGGCCCAAGTAAGCAGCACCACGCCGCCGAGTTTGGTTGTGAACTTCACTTCGCCGGTGAACCCCATGATTGCCACCGAGCCCGGGAAACTGCGCATGGTATTCAATCACGAACCCGTGGTCGCCCCGGGTTCACAGACGTTGACGTTCAACAGCAAAATCATCCCTTCGGCCAGCTTTGCGGAGAATAACGGAGGTGCCGAGATATTGGTAAGCAGCACGGTGCCGGTGATGGCCAGCTTCAGCAACGATGGCCGCACAATTACGATTGCTCCGCCGCCGGCGGCGATGGCACAGACCCGGGCCTTGCAGCCGGCCGGGGCTCCATCCGCAGCACCGGTCAATTCCCTCAATCCCATGCCTCCCGCCGCCCCGCGGTACTTCGCCGTGGTCGATGCCGCTCACGGAGGAACGGAGCGTGGGGCTGCTCTCACTGCGCAAATGCTGGAGAAGGATGTCACGCTGGCCCTCGGCCGCAGCCTGCGTCAGCAGCTCGAAGCCCGCGGCCTCCCGACCCTGCTTTTGCGCGACGGTGACATCACCCTTACTGCCGATCAGCGTGCCAGCATGACCAACTCCGCCGGGCCGGCGATCTACCTGTGTTTGCACGCCACGTCGCAAGGTACTGGTGTTCGCCTCTACACTGCCGTCACCTCTTCCACCGCCGAAAACCGTGGACCGTTTCTCGACTGGAACGCCGCCCAGATTCCGTTCGCGGGAACGAGCCAGACGGCCACAGCCAGCGTAGCGGCAGAACTGCGCAGCAAGCAAGTGTCCGTTCGCACTCTGATCGCGCCGCTGCGGCCATTGAACAACATCACGGCGGCGGCCACGGCGGTTGAGGTTGCGCCTTCCGGCAGCGACATCTCGCAGCTGAATTCTCTCGACTATCAACAACTGGTTATGGGCGCGGTAGCCACTGGAATTGCAAACTTTCACGAGCAACTCATGGCAGGGAAAAAATGATCCCCCGCCACCTGATGATTGCGGCCGCGGTGATGATTGTGATCGCGCTGGCGATGGGCCTCTATGCCTGGCACATTCGGGGGGCGGGCGGGACCGAAACCGCCTCGCTCAACAGTCAACCGGTGGCGCCGCCGGTCTCCGGGCCGACTGAGCAGGTCACGCTGTATGTCGCCTACGATGACCCCGGCGTGCTGCGCCCTCGAGCAGCCCGGATTCCCCTTCCCGCAGGGCGCCAGGAGCGGGCTCAGGAGCTGCTACGGGCCTTACTCAACATCTATCTCGACCCGTCTTCCCCACATCCTCTGGCTGCGGGCTCCGAGATTCGCGATGTGTACCTGGTGGAACCAGGACTGGCTGTCATCGATCTCAATCCTGTCTTGGCTGACAATCACCGTTCGGGCGTGCTGGTGGAAGAACTCACCATGGCTTCGCTGGTCCAGACCCTGTCGGCCAATGTTCCCGGACTCACCCGGGCCAAGATTCTGGTGGACGGCAAGGAACGCGACACGCTGGCGGGACACCTCGACCTGACGGCTTTCTTCGACGTCAGCGCAATCAATCAGCTGGTGTTACAACTGCAGAGTGTGCCCTGAGCGCTGTCCACCTGCGATCATTTACAATCGCCGCCTATGGTTTACCGCTCGGATAACCGTGCCCCCGACCAAATGCGGCCGGTCAACATCCTGCCCGATTACATCCATACCGCCGAGGGCTCGGTCCTGATGGAAGTTGGGAACACGCGTGTGATTTGCACCGCATCCGTTGAAGAAACCGTGCCCCAGTTCATGCGCAACACCGGCAAGGGTTGGATCACGGCCGAGTACAGCATGCTGCCACGGTCCACGCTGACCCGCACTCCGCGTGAGGTGAACAAGGGCCGTCCGAGTGGCAGGACACACGAGATTCAACGGCTGATCGGGCGCTCACTGCGCGCGGTCACCGACCTGCAGCGCCTGGGCGAACGCACGGTGTGGATTGATTGCGATGCGATCCAGGCGGACGGCGGGACGCGCACGGCTTCCGTCACTGGGGCTTTCGTGGCGCTCGGGTTGGCATTGGAGAAACTGGTGCAGGCAGGAACATTGACTTCAGTGCCGCTGCGCGACTTTATTGCGGCGGTGAGTGTGGGCATGGTCGACGGTGAAATCCTGCTCGATCTTTCCTATGAAGAAGACTCCCGCGCCGATGTAGACATGAATTTTGTCATGACGGCAGGCCACAAGCTGGTCGAAGTACAGGCCACGGCGGAACATCAGGTGTTCGACGAGCAACAGCTGCAGAAGATGCTCGCGCTCGCCAAGCAGGGTGTACAGTCCTTGATTGCCAAGCAGCAGGCAATTTTGGGGACCTTGACGCTGAGGCAGTGATGGACTTCGTCAACTGTTACGCAGATGCCAGTCGTGCCGACGCGTACGCCACGCTCGAGTTCGCCAACACCTATTATCTTGCATACCGTGACCTGCCTGCCATTTTGGCCGAGCATGTAACCGGAACCAGAGCGCTTGACTTCGGCTGTGGAACCGGCAGGTCAAGCAGGTTCCTACGGAAACTCGGGTTCAATGTAACCGGAGTAGACGTTTCCGAGGACATGCTGCGGATCGCACGCGGCGTGGATCCTTCCGGCGATTACCGGCTCGTACCCGGTGACAATTTCGACGAACTCGACGTCGAAACATTTGACCTCGTGCTCTCCGCCTTCACCTTTGACAATATTCCTGGAGCAACGAAGGCGAGAATCTTTCGCGATCTTGGGAAGCTGCTGGCTCAGAATGGAGTGATTGTCAGCCTGGTTTCGTCACCTGAAATCTACACGCACGAATGGGCTTCGTTTACAACCAAAGATTTTCCGGAGAACGCCTCGGCCCGAAGCGGTGATGTGGTGCGTATCGTGGTGACCGACCACCAAGACAGGAGGCCAGTCGAAGACGTCCTCTGGACCGACGAGTCGTACGGGGAGATCTATAGAGAAGCAGGCCTGCAGGCCATCCAAGTCCTGAAGCCACTGGCAAAAGGCGACGAGCCCTACGCGTGGCTCAACGAAACCAGGATCGCTCCCTGGGTGATTTACGTGTTGAGACGAGGGAAGTAAGCGTTAGGCCAAGCTTTCGATGAGCAGATGCAGAAGACGGTCATTCCCCCAGCAGCCCAACCAGCAGGTCGTGCCTCTTCTCAGAGAAAGGATTGACTACTGTCACTCCACTCCATGTAAATCCAGGCTGCAAGTCCTCCGAGAGAAGCATGCGGCA
>JAIQFW010000112.1:0-6454 GCA_020073105.1 Terriglobia bacterium | reverse complement strand
GCAGCCAAGATGACGGCGTCCCAGATGCCGAGACCATGATCCGTGGCCAGGCCAGTCGCGGTCAGCAGGATTGCGGGTGAAGTCTCAATCAGCGGAAAAGCGTCGTGCCAGCTAAGAACGGCAGTTCGTGCATGGTCTGGCGAGCGGCCAGCTTTGCGGACCAACACGTGGAAGAGTTCCCCGAGTACCTGGACCGGTAAGAATGTGCTGTTATCGGGCAGTTTGGCGATTAGATCGAGTGTGGATCGCCTGCGCGGCGCTCCATTGATCCCTTCTGCGTACGCCAAAACGTTGGTATCGAGCGCGAGTCTCATGCGCTATTCATACAATTCGTCGCGCTTCCAGCGGCCAATCTTGATAACGCGCTCCGAGCGCAACCGGTTCAGCAATGACGACCGGGCACTCGCGACCATAGTGGCTTCCTGTTTCGCTGGCGTGATACGGGCCACAGCCCGGCCATGGCTGGTCACGACGTAGCTCTGCCCGTCCCGGACCTCACGCAACAACTGCGAGAACTTCCGATTGGCATCGGCGGCAGAAATTACTTTTTCCATTTCCCACTCTGGTAGTAGTGATATTACCTACTTTTCAAAGAAGCGTCAATACGCAGCGTTTTCCATTTACAATGAAGAGTTTGCAGGCACTCATCTTCGGAGGAATCGTATGAAACTTACTCCCGGAAAGCTAGCTGGCTTGAAGAGAGTCTCGAATGACCGTGGCGTGATCGCCGCGGCTGCCATGGACCAGCGTGGTTCGTTGCAGAAATCTCTTGCCAAAGAGAAAGGCGGCGAAGTCAGCGACGCCATGATGGAAGAATTCAAGACGCTGGTCACCGAAGTTCTCACCCCGCACGCCAGCGCGATCCTGCTCGATCCCGAGTGGGGGCTGCCGGCATCCAAGCGCCGCGCCAAGAACGCCGGCCTGCTACTCGCTTATGAAAAGACCGGCTACGACAAGACCGGCCCCGGCCGCCTGGGGGACTTGCTGGATCACTGGTCCGCCAAACGGCTGAAAGAAGCCGGCGCCGACTGCGTAAAGATTCTGCTCTACTACACCCCCTTCGACCCCAAGGACGTCAACGACAAGAAGCACGCCTGGGTCGAACGAATCGGCGACGAGTGCCGCGCCAATGACATTCCGTACTTCCTGGAATTTGTCGGCTACGAGGAAGGCGCCGACGAGAAGGGCTTCGAATACGCCAAGAAGAAGCCGCAGATCGTAATGGAGAGCATGAAAGAGTTCAGCAAAGATCGCTACGGCGTGGACGTGCTGAAAGTGGAAGTGCCGGTGAACATGAAGTTCGTGGAAGGCGCCAAGGTCTATGCCGGGCAAAAAGCTTACAGCAAGCAGGAAGCCATGGACCTGTTCCGCCAGGCGGCGAAGGTTGCCAGCAAGCCGTTCATTTATCTGTCCGCCGGCGTGAGCAACGCCGAATTTACCGAGGCGCTGGAAATGGCAGCCGAGGCGGGTGTCAAGTTCAACGGCGTGCTGTGCGGCCGCGCTACCTGGAAAGAAGGCATTCCGGTTTACGCCAAGCAGGGCGCCGACGCTTTCCGCAAGTGGCTGCAGAGCGAGGGCGTGAAGAACATCAACAACGTCAACGACCGCTTGAGGGCCGCGAGTTCGTGGCACTCGATCTACTCGGTCGAGCCAGCAATGGCAGGGGTCTAGCGCGGGTTTCAGATTGCAGAATGGGCGGGCATTGTGCCCGCCTTTTTCTCTTTCCCCGTGGCCCCTGTGACCTCTGTGGTTTAAGATTTCTTACTGTCGGCATCATCTTTCTCATCTACTGAAGCATGAGAATGTCCCCTCAAACCCAAACCGCTCTTATCACAGGGGCCTCCGGTGGCATCGGCTACGAACTTGCAAAACTGTTCGCCAAGGACCGCTACAATCTCGTCCTTGTCGCCCGCAGCGCCGGCAAGCTCACGCAGCTCGCGGATGAGCTCCAGCGCCAGTTTGGTATCTCGGTCGAAGCTGTGCCACTTGATCTAACCTCAGGCCCTGCGCCGCAATTCCTGTTTGATCAACTGCAGCGGGAAGGCATCGCGGTGGACATTCTGGTAAACAACGCCGGCTTCGGCGTGTTTGGCGAGTTTGCAAAGATTCCACTGGGAGAGGAACTGGGGCAGATTCAGCTTAACGTGACTGCGCTAACCTACCTGACCAAACTCTTCGTCGGCCCCATGCTGGAGCGGCATTCGGGCAAGATTCTCAACGTCGCGTCGACCGCGGGATTTCAGCCAGGGCCGCTGATGTCCGTTTACTACGCCACCAAGGCCTATGTCATTTCATTCTCCGAGGCGCTAGCGAACGAATTGAAGAGCACGGGCGTGACAGTTACCTGCTTGTGCCCGGGCGTTACTGACACCGGATTTCAGGGGCGCGCGGGGACAGAGAACACACTACTTTTCAAGAGCCTCCGCCCCATGAGTGCCAAGACCGTGGCCCGCGACGGCTATCGCGGTTTGATGGCAGGCAAGACCCTAGTCATCTCTGGATTTCGCAACTGGCTGCTGGCGGAGTCGTTGCGTATCAGCCCTCGTAGACTGGTGACGGCGGTGTCGAGGAAGTTGCTGGAACAAGAATGAAGGACCGGCGTCCGTCCTATTGGACTTTTCCATCTCACCATTTCGGTTCTCCTGCTTACTCTCTAACCGGCCTGTTGCGCAATACACACAAACGTGAGATACTTACACATCGAGAATAACGCGACCATGCGAACGAATATCGATATCGACGATCGGTTGATGCGCCAGGCCATGCGGAGTAGTGGCACCCGAACAAAGAAGGCCACCGTAGAAGCTGCCTTGCGATTGCTCGCAGACACCCATGCACAGGGCTCCATCCGTCGGCTTCGCGGCAAGATTCACTGGCATGGCGACCTCGACCAGTCTCGCACGGACCGGGCGCCGAGATAGGCCCCGGCCATGGTCATCGTTGACACCACCGTTTGGATCGACTACCTGCAGGGCACCGACAATCCAGAAACACTGTGGCTGGATCGCCAACTCACGCAGCAGCGCCTAGGGCTGACCGACTTGATTCTTTGCGAGGTACTCCAGGGTATTTCGGAAGCCTCTGAGTTTGACCGAGTACGCGACGAACTCCTACTGTTCCACCTGTTTCCGACTGGCGGGAAACTCGCCGTCGCCGCAGCCCGAAACTACCAGACTTTGCGGGAGCGTGGTCAGACCGTGCGGAAGACCATCGATTGTCTTATCGCCACTTTCTGTCTGCAGGCACGCCACGAACTGCTGCATCGTGATCGTGATTTCGATGCGTTCGAGAAGATACTCGGACTCCGGGTTGTCCACCCATGAATCCCTGCCGGGCTCCGCTCGGCGCCCTGAATGGGTTTAGCTAGAAGCCAGAAGCCAACAGCCAAAAGCTTCCCTACTCCCACTCAATCGTGCCTGGCGGCTTCGACGTGATGTCGTAGACCACGCGGTTCACGCCCTTCACTTCGTTTACGATCCGGTTAGAAATCGTCTTCAACACTTCGTGCGGCAGCGGCACCCAGTCGGCGGTCATGCCATCTTCGGAGTGCACGGCCCGGATGGCGCAGGTGTAGGCATAGGTTCGCTGGTCGCCCATCACCCCCACCGACTTGACCGGCAGCAGCACGGCGAACGACTGCCAAATCTTGGAGTAGAGCCCGGCCTTCCTGATTTCGCCGACCACAACCTCGTCGCACTCGCGCAGAATCTGCAGCCGCTCCTGGGTCACTTCGCCCAAAACCCGCACCGCCAACCCCGGTCCCGGGAACGGCTGACGCTGCAGGATTTCTTCCGGCATACCGAGGTCGCGCCCGATCTTGCGGACTTCATCTTTGAACAATTCTTTCAGCGGCTCAATGAGCTTCAGCTTCATTTTCTCGGGAAGGCCACCCACGTTGTGGTGGGTCTTGATCACCTGCGAGGGTCCGCGCACCGAGCGAGACTCAATCACGTCGGGATAGAGGGTCCCCTGAACCAGCCACTCAACCTTGCCTTCCTCTTTCTCAAGGCGATGGGCCTCTTCCTCAAACACATGGATGAACTCGTTGCCGATGATCTTGCGCTTGGCTTCGGGATCGGTGATGCCGGAGAGTTTGCGGAGAAATCGGCTGCTGGCGTCCACCCCGTCCACATGCAGACCGAGCTTGTCACGCAGGTTCTGCTGGACTTTTTCAAACTCGTCCTTGCGCAGTACGCCGTTGTTGACGAAAATGCAGGTCAGGCGTGACTCGCCCTTTTCATCTCGCAGGGCCCGATCCACCAGAGTAGCGGCAACCGAGGAGTCCACGCCGCCGGAGAGCGCGCAGATCGCCCGCCCGCTGCCCACGGTCTGCCGTACGCTGGCGACGGTGGCGTCGATGAAATGCTGCGGCGTCCACTCCGGTTTCGCCCCACAGATGTCCAGCGCGAAGTTCCGCAGGATGTCCGTTCCATGCTCAGTGTGGTGTACTTCAGGATGAAACTGCACCGCCCACATTCTCTTCTCCGCATTCTCGATGGCGGCCACCGCGTTGGGTGAACTGGCGGTGAGATGAAAACCTGGAGGCAGATCTACGGCTTCATCGCCATGTGACATCCAGACGTTAAGCTGACGTGGCAGACCCTGGAACAAGCGCGAGTCGTCCTTGATATCTACCGCGGCATGGCCATACTCGCGCTTCTCCGCCCCGCGCACTTTGCCGCCCAGCGCGTACACCATGAACTGCAAGCCGTAGCAGATACCGAGCACAGGCACACCCAGGTCGAAAAGGCGCTTGTCTGCCTCGGGCGCGTCGCGATCATAGACGGATGCTGGTCCGCCAGAAAGAACGATGCCGATTGGAGACTGGCTACGGATTTCGTCCAGGGTGGCGTTGCACGGTAGCACAACCGAGAAGACGTTTTGTTCACGGATGCGGCGCGCAATCAACTGAGAATATTGCGCCCCGAAGTCGAGGACTACGATTGAAGGGGTTCCCACCGACGAGTTTCTCAAATCGGAGGGCAAGTGTAAAGAGGAAGGACGGTGACCGGCTTGTGGCTGCTAGCTGCTGGCTTCTAGCTATTACCCCGGCGCCGGCAGATCGCCCAGAATGAGTTCATCGGGATCAACACTGGAAGATCGCGTGTCCAGGACTGGCTGCTGCCGAACGGCGTGCTTGGTCGCCACAACCGGCTGAGGCAGTTTCAGGATCGCCACATATGCCGCAAGCCTTCCCACGTAGAGAAAGTCCGCCACTGCAAAGTACAGCAGGGTTACCAGGAGCACGCCCCCGAGGGTCACACCTGCAGGCAGCACAGTGGCCAATCCCATAGGAAATGCGACAACCGTGGTAGCAACAATGAACGCTACAATGTGGGCCAGACCAAACCACGTTCCCGCCGCAAAAATGGCTCCCGGTCGGCTGCGGCACAGGTCAACCGCAGCGGTCATCGCGCCCAGAGCATCCCGGCCTTCGGCAACCACAAAGACCGACGCAACGGAGAGGAACCAATTCACCACCGACCATGCCAGCCACACCAGCATGACGACACAAACCGTCACAAGAAAGGCGCTGCCCGGAGAGGGCTCGGTGTCAGAAGTTACGGCTCCGCCGGCCAACAACGCGGCGAAACATCCCACGGTGGCTGCCAGCGTCATGCTCACCCGCATAAAGTTCAAGCCCAAGAGCGACCGCAAATGCCATCGCTCAGGCTCGCATTGACCAGAGCTAGATACCGACTCGTCCGAAGACGGTAATGGCTCATACTCGCGAAAGTAGCCTAGCAGTGCCTTGATGGTCGCGGCCCGGCCGAGGGCAGCGATCACGATCCACGCGATCGCCGATGCCACCGCCAGGACGATGATGGCTCCGACCAGGCGAAAGCCGCTGCCTTTGAAGATGTGCTGGATGGCTTGACTGATCAGCGCTGGATGTCGGGTCCTCAACAAGATCAGATCGCCGCGCGTGACCGGCAAGGTATCCAGATATTCAAAAAAGGCGAACGTGACCAGAGCTGCCCCTGCGGCGCCGAAGCTCCACCGCCATGCGACTTCTGCCAGGCCGAGCGACGGCCGCCAGAGGATGGCACGGAAGCCCTCGAGAGTGGGGGAGCGGGGAGCCATCATCAGTTAGGATAACTTACGAGTTGTCATTCTGAGCGAAACAGAGCGATTCGCTTGCGAATCGCCCTGCGGAGTCGAAGGATCGCTATACTTACGAATCCTGATGAGGGTTGCAAGGCGTTCTCTCGCATATCTGGCTCATAGGAAGAATGCCTTGATGCGTTCCTATAGCCAATCGGCCTGGTAGGGAGCCGTCGACTCCGCAGCCCCTTCGCTTTCGCGAAGCAGCTACTCCGCTCAGATGTAATGAAAACAAAGGCGTGCCTCCAAGGGTAGAGTACGTGCTCGAAGCACAAGCCCTGAAGGAGGCACGCAGATGATCCACGTTGGCGTAGATCTTCACCAGAGATTCTGTTACATGACGGCGTTA
>JAIQFW010000111.1 GCA_020073105.1 Terriglobia bacterium | reverse complement strand
CGCCGACAAAGCGGAGCTCAATGCGGAAGAACGGCTGCTGGATATCCTTCTGCCGCCACCGGCACCGCAACGGCCCGCCGAGCCCGCACAGGCGGGCTTCATATTGGAAGGAACGACTTCCTCCTCGTCTGCCGATTCGCAGTCCCGCACCCGCGAGAAGCTGCGCCAGCAACTGCGCGAGGGCAAGCTGGATGAACGAATCGTCGAAATTGACGTCCGCGAACGAAATTTCCCGTCGTTTGAAATCATCTCCAACCAGGGCGTCGAGGAGATGGACGTCAACATCAAGGACATGCTGCCCAACATCTTCGGCCAGCGCACCAAGAAGCGGAAGATGAAGGTCAATGAGGCTTTCGAGTACCTGATCCAGGAAGAAGAGCAGCGGCTGATCGATATGGACCAGGTGACCCGTGTCGCCATCGACCGCGTCGAGGACTCGGGCATCATCTTCCTCGACGAGATCGACAAGATTGCGGGCCGGGAGAGCGGCCACGGACCGGATGTTTCCCGTGAAGGCGTGCAACGCGACATCCTGCCGATCGTCGAAGGCACGACTGTCAACACGCGCTACGGCATGGTGCGCACCGACCATATTCTCTTCGTTGCCGCCGGAGCTTTTCATGTCTCCAAGCCTAGCGACCTGATTCCCGAACTGCAGGGCCGCTTCCCCATCCGCGTGGAATTGCAGTCGTTGACTATGGACGACTTCATCCGGATTCTGACCGAGCCGAAGTCTTCACTGGTCAAGCAATACACTGCTCTGCTCGATACCGAGGGCGTAAAGCTGGAATTCACCAAGGATTCTCTGGAGGAAATCGCCCGCTTTGCCTTCCGGGTCAACGAAGGCACAGAGAACATCGGCGCCCGCCGCCTGCACACCATCATGGAACGCGTGCTGGATGAGATCAGCTTCGACGCGCCCGACAAGAAAGGCGAGCACATCAAGGTGGACGCCGACTACGTGCGCCACATGCTGGCGGATATCGTGAAAGACCAGGATCTGTCGAGATACATCTTGTAAGCAATCTTCACCACAGAGGACGCAGAGAATACAGAGATCTAACTAGACAAGCCTCTGTGCTCCCTGTGCCCTCTGTGGTTGGGAATTTACAGGCTATGCCCACCATTGACCGCGCCCGCCTGGCCTCCCTCATGCAGCGTGAGCAGCAGCGCTTCGTCAAAGACCACCCGATATCGAAAACCCTCTTCGAGCGCGCTGGCAAATCGCTGCTGGCGGGTGTGCCGATGAACTGGATGCGCAAGTGGGCTGGAGCTTTCCCCCCGTTTGTCCGCGAGGCGCAGGGAGGACACTTCTTTGACGTCGATGGCAACCGCTACGTGGACCTCTGCCTGGGCGACACCGGTGCCATGACTGGCCACTCTCCGTTCGCGACGGTCAAGGCCATCGAAGAACAGGCACGGCGGGGCATCACGCTGATGTTGCCGTTTGAAGATGCAATATTCGTCGCTGAAGAATTGCAAAAGCGTTTCGGCTTGCCGTACTGGCAGTTCGCGCTCACCGCGACCGATGCCAATCGGTTTTCCATTCGCTTGGCACGCCAGATCACCGGCCGCCGCAAGATCCTGGTCTTCAACTGGTGCTACCACGGCACGGTAGACGAGACCTTCATTACTTTGCAGCGTGATGGCACCGCGCGTGCCCGGCGCGGCAACATCGGCCCTCCTGTCGATCCTTCAGTTACGACGAAGGTCGTCGAGTTCAACGATCTGCCCGCCCTAGAAAGGGCGCTCACGCCCGGCGATGTGGCTTGCGTGCTGGCTGAGCCAGCCATGACCAACGTCGGGATTGTCCATCCCGAGCCAGGTTTTCATGCCGCCATGCGCGAACTCACCCGCAAGGTTGGCACTCTCCTGATCATCGACGAGACCCACACCATCTGCGCCGGACCGGGCGGCTATACGCACGCCCAGAACCTCGAACCCGATGTTCTGGTTTTCGGCAAGCCGATTGGCGGCGGAGTCCCCGGTGCGGCGTATGGATTTACCGCACAGCTGGCCAAATGTATTTCGGAAAAGGAGAACCTGGAGGACTGTGACGTAGGCGGAATCGGCGGGACGCTGGCGGGCAACGCACTCTCTCTGGCTGCCATGCGCGCCACTTTGGAGAAGGTACTGACGAAAGAGGCGTTTGACCGGATGATGCCCCTTGCCGAGCGTTGGACCGGCGGCGTGCAAAAGACGATCACCGAATTCGCCATGCCCTGGCACGTGACTCGGCTGGGCTGCCGCGCCGAGTACCTCTTCTCCGCGAAAGCTCCGAAGAATGGCACGGAGGCCCACGATGCCATGGATTTCGAACTGGAACGCTTCCTGCACCTGTATTGCATGAACCGCGGCATCTTGCTCACCCCGTTCCACAACATGGCGCTTATGTCTCCGTCCACGGACAAGGACGACATCGATCACCATTCCCGGGTGTTCCGCGAAGCGGTAAAAGAGTTGGTCGATTAGGTTGATCCGGGATCACAGCGTTGTGCTTGTCTCTCCCGGTTCAGGCAGGTGGATGTCATCATGTTACCCTGACACTTTCACGCAATGAAATGCAGGCGCCATCTTCGCTGCTGGCTGTGCGCCGCGGTTACTGCGTCCTTCCTAGGTTGTGGTGTCCCCGGTGCCCCCAAGCCGCCTTCACTGAATCTGCCTCAGCGAGTCACCGATCTACGCGCGGTCCGCAGAGGCGACAGCGTTTACCTTGCATGGACGGTCCCCACCAAAACCACGGATTCGGTCGCGGTCCGCCACCTGGGCACAACCAAAGTTTGCCGAAATGCCGGATCCCAGACCGGCGGCTGTGAGAGCGTGGCGGGAGAAGTCGCCCCGCCACCGCCAACTGCTCCTGCTTCGAAGGCAGCGGCTTCCAAAAACCAGGGTAGCTTGACCGATGTGCTGCCCCAGGCGCTTCTTTCGGCCAATCCCTCCGCCCAGATTTTCTATGCCGTATCTGTCGCCAATACGAACGGACGCAGCGCCGGGTTGTCGAACATAGTGGCGGTACCGGGGGTAAGGGCCCTTCCACCCCCTGCTGATTTCCGCGCCCAGGTCACAGCCGACGGCGTTCTGCTGAGCTGGACAGGAAGTCACCAGTCCCCGGACACCCTGCAGCTGCGCCACGTGTATCGCGTCTACCGTCGCGAGAAAGGAAAAAATACCGACACGACCGTGGGCGAGATGCCGTTCGCCACGGAGCGTACCTACCTCATGCTGGACCATAGCTTCGAGTGGGAAAGGTCGTACAACTACCGGGCCACTGTGGTGGCCTTGATTCGTGCGGACGGACGGCACGAAGTGCAATTCGAAGGCGATGACACTCCTGCGGCGGCCATTCTTGTGCACGACACCTTCGCTCCCGCCGTGCCTGCCGGTCTACAGGCCGTGTTTTCAGGGATAGGCCAACAGCCGTTCATCGATCTCATCTGGGCGCCGGGCACTGACGCCGACCTGGCTGGATACAACATCTATCGGCGGGAGGCAGATGGCAAAGCCAGCAAGATCAATTCCCAACTAGTGAAGACACCAGCATTCCGCGATGGCAACGTCGCATCAGGGCACACCTACATCTACTCGGTCTCGGCGGTAGATACGCGTGGTAATGAAAGCGCCCTCTCCGGCGAAGCCAGCGAGCAGGTGCCGTAAGGGGCGTGGGAGCGCCTTCAGAAGGCCGAACGCGGATGGCGACAGATTCCTTGTACGTACCCCAGGCGCTAAAGCGCGGAATGAATGTGACGAATCCTTAGTGCAGCGCTGAAGCGCTGCTCCACCCAAAGGCATTCTTGGCGACCGGGCCAGAGGATCCCTTCGGGGCTTTTCGATCACGGTTTCACCCGCACCTGGACGCGAGACCCTTCCGGGAGTTGCCCGTCAAGCAATTCGATTTTTCCATCGCGCACAATGCCGTTGAATTCTTGTGTCTTCACAACTGCTGCACGGGCAGGGACGCCCGCGCCTACATTTTCGGGGCGCCGCCCCGTGCCCTTGTCCATTGCCTCGTTGGCCAGGCGGTCCGCTTCCTGATTGTGGCCGCGAAGAACGTGGCCAATGGAAAACCAATCAAGATGCGCGATCAGTTCTTTGGCCCGGGCATGCAGATCCTGGAGCGCTGCGTTCTTGACCTTGTAGATGCCTTTGATCTGCCTCACCATCAACTCTGAGTCGCTCACCACCTTCAGCGCTTTGTGACTGTGCTTCACGACGTATTCCAAGGCCGCAATCAACCCCTGGTACTCGGCAAAATTGTTGGTTTGATGCCCCAGATAGTCGCTCAGCGCAGCTACTTTCTTTCCGGATTGATCCTGAATGACCACGCCGTAACCGGAAGGACCGGGATTGCCGCGGGCGCCGCCGTCAATGTGGGCAACCAGATAGTGCTGGGGCGGCGTGTGCTGTGGCATATCAAAAAGGCCGGCATCCCCGGAACGGGCAGGCATGCAGAAAGTCTACACCGGAAGAAAACCCAGTTCTCAGTTGTCAGTTCCCGGTTCTCAGTTTGACTTGAGATAACGATCGAACCAGGCGATCGTTCTCTCCATCACGTCGCGCTGGTGTTCCGGCTGGTTGAAGACATGCCCCTCACCCGCATAGATCACGAGTTGGGTTTCCACACCCAGAGTTTGCAGGGCGTGCCAGAACTCACGCGATTGCGGCGCGGGGCATTCGCCATCGCGCTCGCCAACAACGACCAGAGTTGGCGTCTTGACGTTCTTGATGAAATTCATTGGTGCACTCTTGGCGTACACGGCGGGATCGTCATACACCGTAGTGCCGAAGTAGGGAATCATCCACTCATCAATGTCATTCTGGCCGTAATAGCTTTGCCAGTTGGACAGTCCGGCGCCCGCCACCGCGGCACGGAAACGGTTGGTCTGGGTCACGGCCCACATGGTCATGTAGCCGCCATAACTCCAGCCCGTGATACCGATGCGATTGCTGTCCACGGGAAAGGTCTTCACGACTTCGTCGACGCCGGCCAGAATGTCGCGAAAGTCTCCGTAGCCGAAGTCCTTGACATTGGCCTGGGTGAACTTCTCACCTCGGCCCAGGCTGCCGCGAGGATTCGGGTTCAGCACAAAATATCCGTGCGCCGAGAGCTCGTAGGTATTGAAGAATTGTTCCGGCCAGCCGGTCCGCCCGGCTATGGCCGGACCGCCATGGACGACCACCACCATGGGGTAGCGCCGGCTGGGGTCGTAATCTTTGGGATAGATCAGCCAACCTTGAATGCTCATGCCGTCGCTGGTCCAATGCAGGCTCTGCATGTCTCCCCAGCCAGGATGCAATGCCTGGTTGGCATGAGTAATCTGCCGCCACTCGCCGACAGGGCCCGCCCAGATTTCGGGAGGATTCTTCCAGGAGTGGCGAATGGCGGCGGAGCTCCGACCATCTGCAGCGAGGGAGATGGATGTCCCGCCCCAAAAGGAATTGGTCATCACACCGGACCCGGACCAGACAGGCGAGATTTTGCCGTCGCTCCCGCCGACGGTGGAAACGCCGACCTGGCCATCCACGTTTTCGGTGAAGAGGATCTCGCCGTCGGTCCGCCAATGGATTCCCGAGGGAGAAGCCGCAATACCTGGCGTGACGTTGCGGGTGTCTCCGCCGTTGGCCGGGACAACGTAGATGTCACCGCCGGTGAATCCCTCATCGCTCATGAGGCCTTCGATAAAGGCAATCGATTTGCCGTCGGGCGACCACCGTGGTGTGGCGATCTGAAGTTTTGGCTTGTACACGGGCCTGAGCTCGCCACTTTCCGCGCCGAGCGTGTAGACCTGGGCCACGTACCAGTTGGCATCCCCTGCGCCATGCGCTGCGATCGCGGCGAAACTCTTGCCGTCGGGCGCCCAGTCGTATTCGTAAACATACATATCCGGCGGCGAAAGCTGGCGGATTTTGCCCGAAGCAAGATCCACCAGCGTCAGGCGCTGTGCGTAGACCTTGGCATCGATAACGCCTGTCTCCGCTGCCATCGGCATCAAAGGGTTCGCCCGCGGCGCGTTCTCCGTGAACAGGAAAGCCAGGGTCTTTCCGTCGGAAGACCAGGCCGGATCAGCCAGGGAACCGGTGAGAGTGGTCAGCTTACGCGCGGTTCCGCCGTCCACATGGGCGACGTAGAGCTGAGACTGGTCGTGGCCTTCCACATCGGAGAGAAAGGCCAACTGTCTGCTGTCTGGCGACCACGCGATGGTGTCCTCACTGGCAGACATGCCGCCCCTGGCCGCGGTAATGCGTCGCGGCTTGGCATCGGGCGCTTTGAGGTCCTGGACGTAGATCGCCGATCCGTCCAATCCCCCAGAAGCGTTGAATGCATCTCCGACCCACGCCACCCGATTTCCATCCGGAGAAATCGCTACCTGCTGAAATTTTCGCAGCGCTGGAGTGCCGCTCTGCGCCCGCGCGCAAATCGCCGCCGCCAGACAGCATGCCGCCAAGAAAATTCGGAACTGTGTACTTCTTATGTTCTTGTTCATTGATTTTTCCGAGGGCACTCAGATTAGCAAACACCGAGCTTCGCGGCGATTCCGGCCTACCTTCCGGCCGCCAGGCGCGTGGCCAATCGTTGCGGAAGATTGGCCGCGAAGATGCGGTCTTGTGCCGATTTTAGGTTGTAAGGAACACGATGAAAGGTCACGATTCCACTTTCGGAGTCGAAGGCCGCGAATCCAGACCGCCAATCGCCATCGCGCGGTTGTCCGACCGATCCGGGATTTACCAGGTAACGCTGCCCTTTCTTCAACGGGAACTCGCTGACTTCGCTTTGTCCTACGGTCTTGTACGCAGGGCGATATGAATCCAGGTGAGTATCATTAGCTGCGAAGCTTCCCTGCAGGTGCGTGTGCCCGAAAAAGGTCACGGGGGCTTCCGTGACCATGATCGGCTCCACGGCATCCTGGACCGTCACCACGTAGTCGTCCTCGTCCACGGGCGATCCATGCACAAACTGGACACCGCCGAGTTCGTCGATCTGGATCGGCCCTTGCGGGAGAGCCCGTAGCCACTCCAGGTTCTCCGGAGTCAGCTGGTCACGCGTCCATTCAGCGGCAAGCGCGGCAATGGGATTGAAGTCCTTAAGGTCCATAAGACCACAAACCGCCCGGTCGTGATTGCCGCGGATAAAGTGTTTTCCCAATGCGCGTGAACGGGTAATGACTTCGTTGGGGCTCGCACAATAGCCAACAATGTCGCCGAGGTTGACGACGACATCGTAAGCCGGGGCCGCCGCCAGGCAGGCTTCCAGAGCTTCCAGGTTGCTGTGAATATCGCTTAATAGAAGAACGCGCACGCGTCACCCGGCGAAATGGGGATTATAGACCCAGGCGAACGCCTCCAGCACCTTGAGGGGCGCATCCCCGGTGCTCAGGGAGCATTCACCACCGGGCAGCGCGCCCAATGGCCGGGCGCCACTTCGACCAACGGCGGCAGACTCAGGGCACACTCCGCTACGCGAAACTCGCAACGAGGTTCAAAGGGGCATCCGGGAAGAACCGCGTGCAGTGGCGGCACTGCGCCTTCGATGGTTTGCAGAGGCTGAGCGCGGTCGGTCTTCAGAGTAGGCACGGCTTTCAGCAGCCCGCGCGTGTAGGGGTGAGCGGGGGCCAGGAAGACGTCGCGCCTCGCCCCGAGCTCGATCAGGTTTCCGACGTACATCACCGCCACCCGGTCCGCCACCTGCGACACCACTGCAAGGTCGTGCGAGATCAGGAGCATGGCCAAGCCAAACTTTTCCCGAAGTTCCGCAAGGAGTTCGAGGATTTGCGCCTGAATGGTGACGTCGAGCGCCGTGGTGGGCTCGTCGGCAATCAGCAATTGCGGGCGGTTCACAATGGCCATGGCGATCATGACACGTTGTCGCATGCCGCCGGAGAGTTGATGCGGATAGTCGCGGGCGCGGTGGGCCGGGTCGGGGATGGCCACGTCTTGCATCGCCGAGACGGCTCGATCCCATGCTTCTTTACGGGTGACGCGATGGTGCGCAACGACCGCCTCCGCGATCTGATCGCCCACGCGCATCACTGGGTTCAAGGCCGTCATCGGCTCCTGGAAAATCATGGCCATACTCGAGCCGCGCAGATTGCGCATCTCTTCGTCGGGGAGTTGTTGCAGGTTGTGGGCGGAACCATCGCCGTTGGCAAACAGGATTTCGCCGGATGCCTTGGCCTGCGGAGGGAGCAGGCGCATCAGCGCAAGAGAAGTCAGAGATTTCCCCGAGCCGGATTCACCGACGAGACCGAGCACTTCGCTGGGAGCGAGCGTGAAGCTGAGGTCGCGGACGGCGACCAACGCGGGCGAGGGCGCCCGCGCCACACTCTTTGGCGCAGGAAATTGTATGGTGAGATTGCGGACGTCGAGCAGGGGAAGCACGTGGCTATGGTATCAGCGCCCGACGGGCGGGGAGGCCCGTCTTCCACGCGAGGATCTACTGTCCCATGATGATCGGCAACCCGTTCTTGCCGCTGCCAATCACTACCACCTTGGCGTTTGGACTTTTGGCCAGAGTCTCGGTGGCCTCGATGCCCTTCCACTCCAGCAGTTGCGGGCTGATGCCCTGGGCCACGATCTGCTGAAAGTCCCGAATGCCCTGCGCTTCAATGCGCTTGCGCTGCGCCTCCTGGGTTTCTTTCTGCAGGCGGAAGCTCATGGCCAGCGCCTCCTGCTCGGCCTGCTGCTTGGATTCGATCGAGGCCTTGAGCGTCGCGGGCAACTGGATGTCGCGCAGCAGAATGCTTTCCACGATGAAGCCACGAATGCCCAGAGAATTGGTTAGCTGATCGCGGATCTGTTTCGCCACCATCTCGCGTTCGCCGGTATAAAGAGCGTTGGCCGAATGGGACGCGGTGGACTCGCGGATGGCTGCTCGCAAGTTGGGCTCAATGAGAATTTCCTCGTACCTGGGACCGATCTTCTGGTAGACATCCGCCGCCTTCTCGGGGTCCACGTGATAAATCAGCGAAGTATCCAGATTCATCACCAGACCTTCGCTCGAAGGCACGCTGGCGGATTCCTTGATCTCCCCGGTGCGGATCGACATCTCGTTGTTGGTCTTGAATGGATTGATCAGGTGCATGCCTTCCGGCAGCACCTCGCCAGTCACCCGGCCAAACAGCGTAAGCACGCCCACGTGTCCGGATTCGACGCGGGTTACGGCAGAAAAGAGCACGATGATGAGAAAAAAGGCGACGATCCCCAGTCCGATCAAACGCAGGATGGGTGTGGGATTGACATTGATCACTCTGCCGCCAGGATTGAATGCACTCATGGTTTATTCCTCTGCGGCGATTGTAGTATGGGGCCAACGGTGCGCGCAGTGACTAGTCGAGCCACTGTAGCGCCGCCGTCCCGTTGGCTGTCAGGCGGGCGTCCTCGCCCGGCGATGGGCCAGATGACCTTATTGACACGCCGCACTCGCGGGATGACAATGGCCGCACTTGGCCGCGGACCGCGTCGCTCCCCAACGAGGCGGCTAAGGGGTTCCCGTTGCGGCAGGAACGTCAAGAGGTGGAAGTTCCATGACAGCAAGATTCTTCTCGCGAATCCCAGGTGTGGCAGCCCTGGCGACGGTGTTGCTGTTGCTGCCAGTCGATTCCTCTGCACAGGCTCGGGGGAAGATTCTTCACGGCTTTAGTGGTGAAAGAGATGGTATGAATCCCGCCGGCCGTCTGGTCGGCGATGGATCGGGTAACTTATACGGCGCATCCACGCAGGGAACACAGTACGGGGGCGGCATAGTCTTCGAATTGTCGCCGATTCCTCCAGACGGATGGACAGGAAGAGTGCTGTACACGTTCAAGAACTTTGACGATGGTGGTTACGTATGGGGTCTTGTCCGAGATCAAGCTGGCAATCTTTACGGCATGACGGATGGAGGCTCTAACAGGGGGACAGTATTCAAGGTGAGCCCTGGGAACCCTGGGCAGGAATGGACGAAAACCACGTTGTATGAATTTTGCCCACTTGGCTACGGGACTTGCACGGATGGCGATCAGCCGCTTTCTCATCTGACATTTGACTCCCAAGGCAACCTTTACGGTACTACGCCCCTCGGGGGCGATCTTTCATGCCAACTCAACCCTGGAGGAGGGTGCGGTGTAGTGTTCAAACTTACACCTAGTCCAAATGGCATGTGGACACAGACGGTGTTGCACGCCTTCTCCGGCAAAGATGGATTCAGCCCCTGGAACACCGGCCTGATTTTCGATTCGGGCGGCAATCTTTACGGAGCGACTACAGAAGGTGCAGATTTATCGTGCCCTGTTCCCTCCGGTGACGGCTGTGGTCTTGTCTTCGAATTGAGCCCAGAAAACGACGGAAGTTGGACCGAAACCGTGCTGCACGTATTTCACGGTGACGAGCGCGGGAGTGTCCCCCTTGGTGATCTTGTTTTCGATTCTGCCGGTAAGCTCTATGGCACGACGCTCGAAGGCGGTGACCTCTCATGCAGTGCGAATCCGAGCTATGGCTGCGGCATCGTGTTTCAGTTGAGTCCAGAGCCTGACGGCAAATGGACTGAACAGGTGCTGCATACATTCACTGGGCCTGATGGTGTATTCCCCGTCGGAGAACTCACATTTGATCCGAGTGGCAACCTCTATGGCGTCGCTGAAGGAGGGGGCTACGAACAGTGTCCATACAATCCCAGTTACCACGGTTGTGGAACGGTTTTCGAACTGGTTCAGAACCCACTGGGTCTACCAAGGGCGCGCGTTCTCCGGTTCAACGGCAAGGATGGAACATATCCGCAATCGGGAGTAGTTTTGGACGCTGCCGGAAATCTTTACGGTACTGCCTGGGCTGGCGGCCCTCACGGTGGCGGCGTGGTGTATGAAGTCTACGCTCCGGATTTTCCCGCAGCTGAGGATCGCTAATATTACGACTGTC
This sequence comes from Terriglobia bacterium, assembly GCA_020073105.1. GTDB lineage: Bacteria > Acidobacteriota > Terriglobia > Terriglobales > Acidobacteriaceae > JAIQFW01. The sequence goes on along the minus strand of JAIQFW010000111.1, from coordinate 4,776 downwards.
CTGTTCCACCATTTGAATCCCCCGCCCTCACCCGCCTATACTGACAGCCCGCCATGAAGGTTGTGGTCATCATTCCGGCTGCGGGCCTGGGCACGCGCATGACGTCGGCTCCCGAGGCCAAAGGCAAGAAGCCTGCCCCATCCAAGCAGTTCACTGAACTTGCCGGCACCCCGATTCTCATTCACACGTTGCGCAAGTTTGCGGCCAGCCCTGAAGTGACGGAAATCTGCCTGGCCCTGCGCGCCAACGAAATCGAGCCCTTCCGCGCTCGCCTGGAGAAAGAAGCCTTCAAGAAAAAAGTTCAGCTGGTCGAAGGCGGCGAGCACCGCCAACAATCCGTGGCTCATGCCATAGCAGCCATCACCGCCGCGCCTGACGACATCGTACTTGTCCACGACGCGGTGCGCCCGTTTGTGACTGAAGAAATCATTCGCGAAGTGATTCAAGCCGCTCAGAAATACGGCGCAGCGATTGCCGGAGTGCCCGCGGTCGACACCATCAAAGAAGTACAGCGGACGGCAGAAGGTGCGCTGATCACGGCCACGGTGCCGCGCGAAAAAGTAGTCATGGCGCAGACGCCGCAGGGCTTCCGCTACGATGTGCTGAAGAAAGCTTTCGACGAAGCCACGGCGGACGGCTTCCTGGGAACGGACGAGGCTTCGCTGGTGGAACGATCGGGACACGAGGTCGCGGTGGTGATGGGATCGGCGCGCAACATCAAGATCACAACCCCGGCAGACTTAGAACTGGCCGAGTTCTACTTGAGGAACTAGCCAAAATTTCGCCGCAGATTGCGCGGATGAACGCAGATCGTTCAGGGCTTCTCGGTTTTAAGCGAATCTGAGCATACGAAAATGCAAAGAAGAATCAGCGTTGATCAGCGCAAATCTGCGGCGAGTGGGGGTTGCGTTTGAGAATTGGCTATGGCTGGGACTCGCACGAATTCAAAGCGGGCATTCCGCTGAAGATCGGCGGCGTGACGTTGCCGCACGCCAAAGGCTTGGGTGGCCACTCCGACGGCGACGTGCTTCTGCATGCGCTCACTGACGCTCTGCTTGGCGCAGTGGCGGCCCCGGACATTGGATCGTTGTTTCCGCCATCCGACCCGCAATGGAAGGACGCAGACTCTGCCGTCTTTCTGCGGGAGGCTTTGAAGCGAATGAAAGCCGCGGGTTATCGCATCGCCAATATAGACTCCACGTTAATTTTGGCCGCGCCGAAGATTGGGCCTCACTCCGCCTCGATCCGCGAGAACGTCGCGAAGCTCCTGGGTATTCCTGCCGACTGCGTGGGCCTCAAAGCCAAGACACCCGAGGGCATGGGCACCGACAACGCCGCCATCGCGCATGCCGTGGTCCTGCTAGAAAAAGCCTAAACACAGAGGGCACAGAGTGCACAGAGGAACATCGAACAAGAAAATCCCTCTGCGTCCTCAGCGTCCTCCGCGTTGAAAGATTTTCCATGAAGATCGGCGTTATCTCCGACACCCACGGTCTGCTGCGGCCTAAGGCTCTGGATGCGTTGCGCGGATCGGACTTCATTATTCACGCTGGCGACATCGGCGATCCCGCCACCCTCGACCAGCTGGCCGAAATCGCGCCGGTGACGGCTGTTCGAGGCAATGTGGATCAAGAAGAGTGGGGGCAAAAGATTCCCGAGACCGCCGTTCTCGAAGTGCAGGGTGTGTCGATTTACATTCTGCACGACCTGCAGCAACTCGACCTCAAGCCCGAAGCGTCGGGATTTGCCGCGGTCATCTCAGGCCACAGCCATGTCCCTAAGCAGGAGACAAAGAATGGCGTGCTTTACTTCAATCCGGGGAGCGCTGGGCCGAGAAGATTCAGTCTGCCGGTCAGCGTGGGGTGGCTGATGGTGGAGGGCGGGGTTGTGAGGGCGGAGGTCGTGACGCTGGAGACATGAGCACTCAGCATTCAGCACTCGGCATTCAGTCCGGAGAGGTCCATGCCAGCCATCGGGACGACGTTGCTGATTGCTGAATGCTGATTGCTTCATTCGATACAATCCCTGCAGTGTCCACCCAATTCCAGGTCGAAGCCACTGCCGGTGCGGCCCGTGCCGGCCGCCTGATCACGCCCCACGGCGAGGTCGAGACTCCCGTCTTCATGCCCGTGGGTACGTTGGCTTCGGTCAAAGGCGTCCCGCAGGATGTGCTGGAAGAGTTGGGTGTCCAGATTCTTCTCGGCAATACCTACCACCTATACCTTCGCCCCGGAATCGATCAGATCAGGAAACTCGGCGGCCTGCACCGCTTCATGTCCTGGCCGCGCGCGATTCTGACCGACTCCGGTGGCTTCCAGGTCTTCAGCCTGAATGACTTGCGAAAGGTCACCGAAGAGGGCGTCACGTTCCGATCCCACCTCGATGGGTCTTCGCACTTCTTGAGTCCCGAGACCGCCACCGAGGCCCAGATCGGCCTGGGTGCGGACATCATCATGGCGTTCGACGAATGCACCGAGTATCCAGCCGATGCCGGGCGAGTGCGCGCATCGATGGAAATGACGCTGCGCTGGGCGGAGCGAAGCAAGAAGTACTTCGAAGAACACAAGAATGAAGTGCCGTGGCGCCGTCAGCATTCAGCCGTCAGCATTCAGACGGCCAACACCCGCGCCGATCGCGTGGGAAGACAACCACCAGTTCTCGGTTCTCAGTCTTCAGTTCCCGGTTATCAGTCTCTCTTCGGCATCGTTCAGGGTGGCATGGACCCGGCGCTGCGCAATGAATCCGCCGAGCGAACCCTCGAAATCGGTTTCCCGGGATATGCCATCGGGGGGCTAAGCGTCGGCGAACCGCGGGCCCTGACCCGTGAGATCGTCGAAGCTACCATCCAGCACCTTCCCGCAGATAAGCCCCGCTATCTGATGGGCGTGGGAACTCCCGAGGAGATCGTGGAATACGCCAACCTAGGGATCGACATGATGGATTGCGTCCTGCCTACCCGCGCGGCACGCCACGGATTGCTGTTCACCTCGGAAGGAAAAGTCTCCATCAAGCAGGCGCGGTATGCCGGAGATGAAGAGCCTCTTGACCCGAACTGCCGCTGCCGGGTCTGCCAGCGCTACTCGCGGGCCTACCTCCGGCATTTGTATGCTTCGAACGAAGTCCTGGCCCAGGTCTTGAACACCGTCCACAACTTGAGCTTCTATCTTGACACCATGCGGGCGGTGCGTCATTCTATTGGACTTGGGAGAGGGGCCCGTTTTCCGTCTGTCTGGTCTCAGCCGAAACCATAGCTCGGCATCCCCTTCCATGTCCGAAGCTGAAGGAATCTCCGCCCAGGTTAACGCGAGAACTCCAGCGGTAAATTGACAAAGCAAGTGCGTCGGCAGGCGTGGCTCCCAATTTTGGCAGGGACGGAACTCTAATCTTGATGAACGTTCAGCACTTATTCGCGGTACAGACGGGCGGTGGGTCGATGGGGTGGCTGGGGTTTGCCCCTCTAATTTTTATTTTCGCCATTTTTTACTTTCTGCTGATCATGCCCCAGCAGCGGCGCCAGAAGAAGTGGCAACAGATGCTGAGCGAGCTGAAGACGGGCGATAAGGTCGTGACCAGCGGAGGGTTGCGGGGCACAATCATTGCGATTAAGGACGATTACATCCACCTGCGGGTTCCTCCGGACAATTTGAAGATCGAGGTTAGCCGGGCGTCGGTCGCGTCGGTGGCTACGCCAGAGGACAGCAGCAAGTCAGGCAGTTAGGGTCGACCGGTAGGGCGCATCTAAGTTGGTTGGTTCATTAATCAAGAATCATGAACAAGAATCTAGGCTGGAAAGTCATCGTCATCGTCGCCACTCTGGTGGTCTTTCTGTTTGGAATCATTGGCATGCCGGACAGCTGGACAGGCAAGGGACTGTTGGCCGCAATGCAAAACCGCGTCCATCTGGGGCTGGATCTCAAGGGTGGAACTCACCTGATCCTGCAGGTGCAGGTCAATGATGCGGTGAAGGTTGACTCCGACAACGCGGTGGAGCGGCTTAAAGCCGATTTGCGGTCGCACAAGATCAGCTATGCCGAGATCAGCAAGCCGGACCCGATCAGCCATCCGGAGCAAATCCTGCTCAAGGGCGTCCCGCCGGAGTCCAGTTCGGATCTGCGCACCATTGTTCAGGACCGGCTGCCGGAGTACAGCCTAACCTCGGGTACCGAAAATACCTGGACGGTTGCCATGAAACCGCAGGCGCTGGCTGACCTCAAGAACCGAGCGGTGGGCCAGGCCATTGAGACTATCCGCAACCGTATTGACCAATTGGGCGTGAGCGAACCGATCATTGAAGAACACGGGCTGGGTCAGTATCAGATTCTTGTACAGCTTCCCGGTGTGGACGATCCCGCCCGGGTGAAGGAAATCATGCAGTCGACCGCCATGCTGGAGATCCGGCAGGCGATGGGCGGGCCTTTCCCCAATGAGCAGGCAGCATTACAACAGAGTGGCGGCGTGCTGCCACCCGATACGATGTTGATGCCGGGCCGCAGCATCGGGGCGAAAGAAACCGAGGGCGGGCCGACCTGGTACCTGATTTCCCGCGCCTCGGCGGTGACCGGCCGGGACCTGCGGTCCGCCGAGCCGTCACGCGACGAGAACGGTCAGCCTTCGGTCTCATTCACCTTGACCAACGAAGGTGGACGCCGGTTTGGCGCCTTTACCGGAACTCACGTGGGAGACAACCTGGCCGTGGTCCTGGACAACAAGGTGCAGGAAGTGGCCGTGATCAAGGAGCAGATCCACGACACGGGCGTCATCAACGGGCGCTTCACC
>JAIQFW010000293.1 GCA_020073105.1 Terriglobia bacterium | reverse complement strand
GCTGAGTAACACCGGAGACCAGCGCATCGGCATCCCCCATATGCACCATCATTGAGCCGAAGACGTTACGATTGTTTATCAGTGTGCGTGCCTCGCTAAGTGTCACGCCACGCCGCTGCCGCAGGCGGAAGAGTTCGTAAATGTAATGTTCCCGGAGGGGGGAATCGGCTGGATTCACGATCTCCGCATTTTTCAAGTCCAGCCCAAGGTCAATTGCTTGGGCGTGAATCTTCGCAGCTTCGCCCAGCATGATGGGCAGAGCGATCTTCTCCTCCAGTAAGCAATGGCAGGCCCTTAGGATTTTCTCGTTGTCTCCCTCAGGAAAGACCACATGCTTGGGTTTGGCCTGTGCCTTGTGGATCATCATGCGTGAGATCTCGTGGGCCTTTCCCAGGCGATGCTCGAGCTGCTCGCGATAGGCTTCGAGGTTCACTGGTTCCTGGGCCACGCCAGTTTGCATGGCTGCTTCGGCCACGGCTGAGGCCTCCCAGATCAGCACACGTGGATCGAACGGCTTCGGGATGAGGTAGTCGGGACCGAACTTCAGCCGTTCCACTCCGTAGATCCGGCAGACCGAATCAGGAACATCTTCCTTGGTCAAGTCTGCCAGGGCATGGGTGGCGGCCAACTTCATCTCCTCATTAATCGCTGTCGCACGCACGTCTAAGGCACCACGGAAGATGAAGGGGAAGCCCAGTACATTGTTGACTTGGTTGGGGTAGTCGGAACGCCCGGTGGCCATGATGAGATCATTGCGACAAGCCTTGGCGTCCTCGTAGGTGATTTCGGGATCGGGGTTGGCCATGGCGAATACGATGGGCTGCGGGCCCATCGACCGCACCATGTCCTGCGTAACTGCACCCTTTACCGAGAGGCCGACAAATACGTCAGCGCCCGCCATGGCCTCTGCCAGCACGCGCAGATCGGTTTGCTGCGCGAAACGCTCCTTGTATGGATTCATCCCTTCGGTGCGGCCCTTGTAGATCACTCCCTTCGTATCGCACACAATAATGTTCTCGCGCTTGACGCCCAAGCGGACATAGTGCTCCGCGCAGGCAATCCCCGCAGCACCAGCACCATTGAACACGACACGTACGTTGTCGATGTTCTTGCCCACGATTTCCAGCGCATTCAGTAGTGCCGCTCCCGTGATGATGGCTGTGCCGTGCTGATCATCGTGGAAGACAGGGATCTTCATGGTCTTTTTCAGGGTCTCTTCGATATAAAAGCACTCTGGTGCTTTGATGTCCTCGAGATTGATGCCACCGAAGGTGGGCTCCAGCAGTTGGCAAAGTTTGATGACCTCGTCCGGATCGTGGCTGTTGACTTCGATGTCGAAAACGTCCACATCGGCAAAGCGTTTGAATAGCACTCCCTTGCCCTCCATGACAGGTTTGCCGGCGAGGGCGCCGATGTCGCCTAGGCCAAGGACAGCAGTTCCATTGCTCACCACGGCGACCAAGTTGCCGCGCGCCGTGTACTTGAAGGCGTCGTGTGGGTTCTGCCGGATCTCAAGGCACGGATCTGCAACTCCGGGCGTGTATGCCAAGCTCAGATCCCGTTGTGTCCGGCAAGGCTTGGTAGGGGTGACTTCGATCTTTCCCGGGCGTGTGCCGAAGTGGTAGTCAAGCGCTTGCTGCTTCGTAACCGGCATATATTCCTCCTAGGTCGTTAATTTGCCCCCGGAGACTCCGCAATCCGGAATGGCGATCAGCCGCATTGTCATGCGCTGGGGCCTACTCACAATGTTCTGGCCACCATGCACGCCACGGTCACAACGCCATCGCGATGTCAGCTCTCGGTATAGGCGACGTCAATAAGAATTCCCTTACCAATTTGCTCTGCAGTTCCGGTGGGACCCGTTCCAGCAGCCCTGAGAGCGGCAGCCCGCCGTCCTGCATCAGTAGCGGCGAGAACTGCGTCACCATGTCCTTCAGCCGGGCAAGGGTATTCCGCATCCATGGTGCTACCATTGTGCCCTGCAACAGATTCTTAAGGTCAGTGGTGAGATCGGGCGACTTGATCAGTACGATCCAACCGTCCTTGTAGGGACTAGTGCTAACCAAAGCGGGATCCTTCAGGGCAGCCTGATTGTGTTCTGCCACCATGCCCTCTACGGGAGATAGTAGCTCTACCGAGATGCCCGCTCCGGTTACAGTCATCAGTTTTTGCCCTTGGCGCACCCATCGGTTCAGTCCGATAACTTCTATCTGGTCGATCTTACCGAACAGATAAGCGGCGAAGCGATCCAGTCCAACACGGGCCTTTTCTTTGCCCTCCTGCACAGCCCAGGTATGGCAAGGGTGAAAGCAACAGCCTTGGGGAGCTCCAGCCCCGCGTTCCCCTGCGGTCTGCGGGCCAGGCCATATCTCTTGCCGCGGCGCGATAGACTCCGCCTTCTCGCGGTTTCGGAGGTAGGCAAACACTGTAATGAGCAGGAACGTGAACAGGACGAGTACGATCACCATAGGTCCTCCTCGGCGGGCGCACCGCACATCTTCCGCCACCGAAGCCGATGGGACGGGCGGCGTCGGGGCGCAGCGTGAGTGACTTGCTACCGGAGTTTATCCGTTCCTGGTGACAGTGGACAAAATGTCCACCAGCAGGAACGGGCGGCGGTCATGCGCAACGCGAAAGCCAAGGGCACGAGAAACGAGCACCGCAGCAAGGCGCTGCTGGAGGCGAGCGGCTATGCGGTGTGCCGCGCGGCAGCGAGTCTCGGCGTGTGGGACTTGGTCGCCGTGGGCTCAACGGATTTCATCGTGGTGCAAGTGAAGTCGAACCGGCCACCGTCGCGGGCCGAGCGCGAGACTATTGCGGTTGTTTCCGTGTCCGGCGAACTGCAAGCGGCTTGTGCACGTGTGGATAGACCGGCAGCGCTGGCCGCGGGTGATCGAGCTGTGAGGTTGGTCGTCCCCACGGTGCGGCGGGTGCGCGACGGCGGCAGCTGAGCGCGCCAGGATGCGCTAGGCGCGGCGATCGCCGGGCGGGACGGCCGGACCTTATGGACGGAGCATCAAGATTTTTTCGGCTTCGGCTGCGCGCGGACTTTGGCCCAGCGTGCACGCACAGCCTTGCGGGCCGCTTCGCTGCGTTCCTCGGGTGTCAGCGCGCGCACTCGTGCTCTCCCGCCCTTGCGACCGAGGGCCACGGCTGCCGGATCCTTGCGGGGTGTCGCCATGCCAGGCAGGATACCACGGACACGAAGCGCTGGGTATGGCGCCCTTGTGAATACGAAGCGCTTCGTATATACTTCCTGCCGAAAGGAGGGCGCACCATGACACGCCAAGCATTGACGGACGGCAGCGGCGCCTGGTTCGATCGCAGCGCGGCCGAGGCCTTCGAGGAGTCGACCACGTGGGACGGTCGCAACCACATTTCGGACGCCACGGGCTCGCAGTGGAACCACGAGCGATCGGCGATCGCCGAGGCAGCGAAGGGAGGATGACCCCATGGGTATGATCTACAAGCGTAGGTACAAGCGGAAAGACGGCACGATGGCCGAAAGCGCCGTCTGGTGGATCAAGTATTACCGGAACGGCGTCCCGATGCGTGAGAGCGCCGAGACGGACAAGGAAACCGTGGCGCGGAGTCTCTTGCGGCAGCGAGAGGGCGACATCGAGCGCGGACTGCCGATCACGCCACAGACGAATCGCTGCACGGTCGGCCAGCTGCTCGACGACGTGCTCAACGACTACACGGTGAACTGCAAACGGTCGCTCGTCACCGTGACCTACTACATCGAGCGGAACGTGCGGCCATACTTCGGCGATCGCCGGGCCGTATCGGTGACGACGGCGGATATTCGCGCTATGGGGTATCCATTTAACCGGAGCTTCAGATTTGTGTAGGCTGACGGAGTGGATCATCCTCGTGCTGGCGCGCACTATCCGAGATCGTTGGGCGAGTTCCAGGCGTGGTTCCGGACCGATGCGGACTGTCTGGACTA
>JAIQFW010000292.1 GCA_020073105.1 Terriglobia bacterium | reverse complement strand
GGTGATGGTCCGCGCACTCGCCTCCTGCATGTACTCCTGCTTCGTCATAACACCGGATACGAACACCATCCTGGCATCATCGGCGACGAGATCGGCGAAACGATGCATATCTCTCTGCTTGGCAGACTCCCAGACCGCATTCTCCTTGGCTCGGATCTGCGCAGCCAATTCCAGGGTGACGATCTGAACGGCTGTCAGCATTCTGCTTCCGCCAGAACCTGGCATCCTCTGACCTTGCCCGAACGCCAAGCTGGAAAAAATTGCAGTGCAGGTGATCAAACGAAAAAGAAAGTGACCACACCGGAGTCGCATGAACCGAACCTCCCGCGAATTCCTAGTCATGCTAAAAGGAGACTTTCAACACTAACTGAACCAGTCGGGCGCCGCCCGTGCCGCCGGAGCCCTTGATATCGTTAAACGTGGGGCTCAAGACCAGCGAGTAATTCAGTCCCAGCCCCTGGTCGACCGCCAGCAAATTGGCGGCGGTAAGGTTCTGTAACTCCGTCAGCACCTGTAGCCAGAACTTCGCTCCTTCGGTCTGCGCTACCCACAGCCCCAGCACTTCCTTCTGCCCCTCCAGGTTCACGCCCAGCACCACGTAGATCGCTTTGTTCTGGATGTGGCCCTCGTCGCGCACCTTCACCATCAGCGCGTCCAGATACACGATCGGATACAGCTCTTCCAACGGGCGGTTCTGCCACAGCTTCACTTCCTCGATCACGGCATCGGTCACGTTGGAAATCAGCGTCGGGGAGACTTCGATCCCGTAGATCTCTTCCAGGTGGCCCTGGATCTCGCGCGTGGTCATTCCCCGCGCGTACATCGAGATGATCTTGTCGTCGAAGCCTGTCCAGCGGGTCTGCCCTTTGGCCACGATCTTGGGATCGAACGTGGCTTGGCGGTCACGCGGAGTCTCCAACTCCAACTCGCCGAACTCGCCCTTCAAGGTTTTTTGGCTTTTCCCGTTGCGCGTGTTGCCCCGGTGGTGGCCCGCCGGGTCGTGCTTCTCGTAGCCCAGATGCTCGGTCAGCTCGGCTTGCAAGGCTCGTTCCAGAATGGCTTTGGTCAACTCTTTGAGCAGACCGTTCTCCCCGATGATATCCTCGGGCTTCTGGTAGTCGGTCAGCAGTTGATCGATCAGCTTCCTATCGATGGCCATGGGATTTTCATTCTCCTCTTCCCCTGGCCGTTTACACAGTTCTATTTACACCCTCATGTTACTGGGCACCAAAGAGGTATGCCGCCCCCTGTGCCGCATTATTGCCAATCCGGGCTGCGGATGCCCCGACCACTAGGACTTTGCCACTTATGGATACCGCTACGCCGAACGTTTCTCCATCTTGACCATCACTTGCAAACACACGATATCTGTACCGTGAGGTATTCTGCCAGCCGCCCGGCGGTTCTACGAAAATGAAAACATCTCCGGCTCCATTTTGGCGGCCATTCCCTTGAGGTGCGCCTACAGCAATTGCCTTCGCACCAGCGTCAACAGTCACCGATTGGCTGAAGCTCCAACCGCGCTTCACGGCAACGAGTTGTGCGGTTTCGCTCATGTTTGCCCATCTGCCATCCACCGCGACATACACATAAACCGCTCCGTTTTCGTGGGCCGCCATCGCCCCGGCGGCAACTGTGCTTCCGTTCGTGGCGATAGATCCTCCTAGAAATCCTCCAGCGTCTGATGGCGACAGCTTCGCAGTTTCTGTTGTTGTCACCCAGCCAGTCGGGGGTTTCACGAACACATAGGCTGCCCCGGCACCGGAGGAAGCCGTCTGGGCACCGACTGCGATTGTGTCACCGCTAATAGATACAGCACCGCCAAAACGGTCCCCGCCCTTGCCGTCAGACGCGGTCAGCTTAGCAGTTTCAGTCAAGATCGGTCGTTCGGCATTGGTGGATACCATATTAGGACTTACAAACACGTATGCAGCTCCTTCGAACTGGTTGCCGTTTATCGTTGCGGCTTGGGCTCCGACCACCACAGTGTCTCCACTAACTGAGACAGACCCAAACGTGTCGCCAGGAGCTCCGTCTGAGGCCACAAGTTTGGCATTTTCCTTCATGTCCCTCCATCCACCCCGGGGCTTGAGGAAGACGTATGCTGCACCCTGATTCTGGTTTGCGCCGGGAGCCCCTACCACAACTACGCTCCCGCTAATCGCAACGGTGACACCAAAGAGACCGCCTCCGTCCGAGGGCGTGAGTTTGGCAGTCTGTGTCATGTCCTGCCATCCAGTGGGTGGTTTCACGAAAACGTAGGCTGCGTTCGCAAACGTCCCTGCAACAACCACATTCCCGCTGATGCCTACGGAAACCCCCATTTCATCTGCCGGCTTCCCATCAGAGGCACTGAATTTCGCCAGCTGCACCACAGGGTCCACAATTACGGGATATTGAGCATGGCGGTCGTCAACCTGGAGTAACAATTGTTCCCCGTGAACTCGCACATAAGCAGTCAGTTCTTTTCCGCTGGCGTCGTAGGCTGTCAACCCGGCGTAACGCAATGCGGCACGCCCATCCGCGGAGGTCAATTCCAAATCCCTGCCGCCATCATCGGCAGTCGTGGTCAAATTTCCCGAGGTGTCTAACACAATCGTCAACGGCTGGCCGTTCCGCTTTCCCGGACGCTCCGCAACCGTGAATCCCTGCTCCAACCCCATCGGACCGTTCACGTACCACTCCGTCATTGCTCCACGCCGGTACTCGACCCGGTTTTTTGCGGCTTGCGGCGCAACTCTGGCAACGCTGTGCAATGCTCTCCGATAACCGTAGCCACGTAACGCTAATCCCCATCGTGCACTTCCGCTGTTCACCTCCACGCCCGTTTGGGTGAAGCGGGATGCCAGACCGCGACTGTCCGCCTTGAATCCCCCCGAAACGGGATGCACAAAATACTCGGGACGGTCCTTCCCCAGTGAAGCGGAGATTCTTGCCTGGGCAGACGTTGGCAGGCTGGAGGGGTCCCGGGCGGGGTTGTCTGCAGCACTGGCAAAACACGCCGAAAGCAGTGTGAGTGTCAAAATCATGCGCAGGGTTCCCATGGTAGTGCCGCCTCTGGGGTCATAATGCGGGGCCGCCCGATTGGCCACTCGAAAGCGGACTGTCGAGCCACCAGATTATGAGCCAGAACGGTTACCAAAGGCAACGTGCAGTATGTTGCATAGCAGAGGATTCATCCCTAGCG
>JAIQFW010000110.1 GCA_020073105.1 Terriglobia bacterium | reverse complement strand
GTGGGAGAGATCCGTGCCACCATTGCGCGTAAGACGATCCGCGCTCCATTTTCCGGCGTCTTGGGCATCCGCAAGGTCAATCTTGGGCAGTACCTTTCCGCGGGCAGTGCGGTGGTTCCCCTCCAGTCTCTCAATCCGATTTATGTGAACTTTGGGTTGCCGCAGCAGGAACTGGGTGCGGTGCGAGTTGGCCGTGACTTGCGCGTCACCTCCGAAGACCTGGTTGGCCACGTGTTCAGCGGCCGAGTCACCGCGCTCGACTCTGTGGTGGACCAGACGACGCGGAACATTCAGGTGCAGGCGACCCTTGCCAATCCGGAAGGCAAATTGAAACCGGGTATGTTCGTGCAGGTGGAAGTGGTGTCGGGCGCAAGCCGTCCTGTCATTACTCTGCCGGCGTCAGCCATCAGTTATGCGCCGTACGGTGACTCGGTGTTCATTATTAGCGATCTGAAGGACCCGAAAGGCCAACCCTACCGCGGAGTGCGGCAGCAGTTCGTGAAGGTCGACGGCTCGCGTGGCGACCAGGTCGCCGTCGTCTCCGGTGTGAACCCCGGTGATGAAGTCGTGACCTCGGGCGTCTTCAAACTGCGCAACGGCGCTGCCGTCCAAGTGAACAACAAGATCAAACCGGAAAACAATCCGGCGCCCAAGCCCGAGGACAGCTAATGAAGTTCACCGATCTTTTTGTTAAGCGGCCGGTCCTCGCCATTGTCGTCAGCCTGGTGATTCTGATTGCCGGCCTGCAGTCCATCCGCTCGCTGAGCGTCCGCCAGTACCCGCGCAGCGACATTGCGGTGGTGAAGGTCTCGACCACTTACGTGGGCGCCAACGCAGACCTGGTCCGTGGTTTTATCACTACGCCACTGGAGCGCGTCATTGCCAGCGCCGACGGCATCGACTACATGGAATCCTCGAGCGCCCAGGGGCTCAGCACGATCACCGTGCACCTGAAGCTCAATTACGACACTAACGCGGCCCTCACGCAGATTCAGGCGAAGGTGGCCCAGGTCCGCAATGACCTTCCCCCTGAGGCTGAGGCCCCAGTCATCGAACTGGAAACGGCGGACACTCAGTTTGCGGCGATGTATCTGGGCTTCTCCTCGAACGATCTCGATCAGAACCAGATCACCGATTATCTGACGCGCGTCGTACAGCCCAAGCTGAGCGCCATCAGCGGTGTCCAGCGCGCCGACATCCTCGGTGACCGCACGTTTGCGATGCGCGTGTGGCTCAAGCCCGACAGGATGGCTGCGCTCGGCATTGCGCCCTCCGCAGTACGAGACGCGCTCGCGAACAACAACTACCTTTCGGCGCTCGGCAGCACCAAGGGATCGATGGTGTCGGTGAACTTGGTCGCCAACACCAATCTGCGGACGCCGGAGGAATTTCGCCAACTTGTCGTCAAGCAAGACAATGGAGTCGTCGTCCGGCTGGGTGAGATTGCGGACGTTGTGCTGGGCGCTCAAAACTACGAACAGGACGTCCGATTTAACGGTGAGACCGCGACGTTCATGGGCGTCTGGGTGCTTCCCACTGCCAACTCGCTCGAAGTAATCAAGCACGTTCGCGAAGCCATACCGGGTATCCGTGAACAATTACCTGCCGGAATGAAGGTGGGCATCCCGTACGACTCGACGGCGTACATCCAGGACGCGATCAACGAGGTTCTCAGTACTCTCACGGAGACGCTGCTGATTGTCATCGTGGTGATTTTCCTGTTCCTCGGCTCGATGCGCTCGGTGCTCATTCCGGTCGTCGCCATTCCGATCTCACTCGTGGGCGCCGTCTTTCTGATGTTGCTGGCAGGGTTCACCATCAACCTGTTGACCCTGCTCGCTATCGTGCTTTCTGTCGGCCTGGTGGTGGATGACGCTATCGTCATGGTCGAAAACGTGGAGCGACATCTGCATCTGGGCAAGGCCCCGATGCAAGCTGCCATTGACGCCGCCCGTGAGTTGGTGGGGCCGATCATCTCCATGACCATCACGCTGGCCGCCGTCTACGCGCCCATCGGTATTCAGGGAGGCCTGACGGGAGCGCTGTTCCGCGAGTTCGCCTTCACTCTCGCGGGAGCCGTCATCGTATCCGGAGTCGTGGCGCTGACGCTCTCGCCGATGATGGGATCGAAGTTGTTGCGCGCCGGAGACACGGAGCGTGGCTTTGCGGGCATGATCAATCGCCACTTTGAGCGTGTACGCCAGGCTTATTCCCGAACTCTCGCCGGGACTCTGCGTTTCAGGCCCGTGGTCCTTGTTCTCTGGGCGATCGTCGCTGTGCTCATGATCCCCTTCTATATGTTCTCGCAGCGGGAGCTAGCTCCGGCTGAGGATCAGGGCGTGGTCTTTGGAGTGATCCAAGCTTCCCCCAACTCGACGATCGATCAGACGAATTTGTTTACTAAGGACGTCTACGACGTCTACCGTGCCTTCCCTGAGAGCCAAAGCATCTTTCAGATTACAAACCCGACGGGCGGCTTTGGCGGAATGGTGACCAAGCCGTGGAGCGAGAGAAAGAAGACCGCGCAACAACTCCTGCTCGAATCCGCCGGGCCGCTGTCGAAGATCCCTGGCATTCGCGTGATTCCGCTGACTCCGCCACCACTACCCGGCGGCGGGGATTTCCCCATTGACTTCGTGGTCGCCTCGGCGGGCGAGCCGCAGCAATTGGTACAGTTCGCCAATCAGCTTGTGCAGAAGGCCTTTGCGAGCGGCCTGTTCATCTACGCGGACTCCGATCTGAAGTTCGATCAGCCGCAAGCCGAAGTGGTTTTTGACCGCGACAAGCTTCGTTCTCAAGGGGTCGATCTCAGTCAGGCCGGCAAGGATCTTTCCACCATGCTCAGCGGGGACTACGTGAACCGGTTCAGCATCCAGGGCCGGAGTTACAAAGTCATTCCCCAGATCAAACGCGCGGAGCGTCTGACCCCCGATCAACTTTCTCAGATCTACGTCACGGGGTCGCAAAACAAGCTGGTGCCGCTGTCAACCTTCGCTACCCTGCGCACCACCACCGAGCCGCGGGAGCTGAAGAAATTTCAGCAGCTCAATGCTGTCCGCATCCAGGGTGTGGTTCCCCCCGGAGTGCCGCTCGACCAGGCCTTGAGCCTGCTCGAAGCCGAAGCGCAGAAGATCCTGCCACAGGGCTTCACCGTGGACTACGCGGGCGAGTCGCGCCAGCTCCGGACCGAAGGCAGCAAGTTCCTCGGGACATTCCTGCTGTCGGGGATCCTGATCTACCTGGTGCTGGCTGCCCAATTCGAGAGCTTCCGTGATCCTTTCATCATCCTCGCGGGCTCAGTGCCGCTGGCCATTTCCGGGGCACTGCTGTTCTCCTTCCTGGGGCTGACCACGCTGAACATATACAGCCAGGTAGGGCTCATCACGCTGGTTGGCCTGATATCGAAGAACGGCATTCTGATAGTGGAATTCGCCAACCACCTCCAGGAGACCGGAGTGGACAAGCTGGAAGCAATTATCGGCGCGGCTGGCACGCGGCTGCGGCCGATCCTGATGACGACTGCGGCGACCGTGATTGGTCACTTCCCTCTTGTCCTCGCAAAGGGGCCCGGAGCCGGAGCGCGCAACAGCATCGGCATCATGCTGGTGAGCGGCATGATTATCGGAACACTGTTTACCCTGTTTGTGGTGCCGTCGATCTACATGCTCGTAGCGAAGAGACACGTGCGGGCTGAAGCGGACGATTCCGACACGGAGACTAGTTTCCGCGAGCCCGCCGAGGCTGCGGTCTAATGAAGGGATTTGGTAGCGCTACCGGGAATCGAACTTGAGCCATTAGCTTATCAATGCGATACCAGTCGCCGAGTGCAAATGCCAGGTTTCGCTCGCGATTGCCAAGTCGTGTGTCCAGGGGTATAGTTCGTCGCATGAAATGTCCTTTATGTTTCTGTTTTGTTGTCGTAGCAGCGACAGCAATGGCGCTGGGTCAACAATCCGGTACTTCGGCCACGCCTTGGCGCGAGGGAAAGCCAATGTCTCCTGCTGGGCAAGTCACGGAAGACGTTGCCAAGCCGGCGCAGCCACTCAGTGAGATTCAGAACTTTGCGCCATATAGCATCGCATTACTCCCCGATAAACCGGACGGTGAGGTTGTTATTCCATTTTTCACAACGGAGGATAAACTCGCATTCTTTACCGTGTCGCAGGTGCAGCAGGCCTCAAGAGATAAGAAGTTGCTGGGACGCCTAGTATCGTACGGCGAACTGATTGCTCTAATCGGGGATCTTCAAATCCAAGTTAACCAACTAAAGCAGGAGAACGAAAAGCTTTGGGCCGTTGTCGGCAAGCCTTCGACTCCGCAGACAGTAGTTGTCCAGCCTGCTCCTATGCCTGCGCCATCGCAGGGCGACGCCTTAACAAAGTACCTCTTGCTGCGACAGTTGTTCCCTGTGTCACAGCCATATCAGTTGCCTATGCCAACTCGTCCGAACAACGGGTTGAATTGCACAACCACATATGTTGGGTCAACGGCTTACACGAACTGCCACTGATGCAACAGTCATAGTTGGTAGAGAGATTTGGTAGCGCTACCGGGAATCGAACCCGGGTTTGAAGATTGAGAATCTTCCGTCCTAACCCCTAGACGATAGCGCCATCCGGGCAGAGTGTGATTATAACAAAGCACGGCGGGCGTTGAATTGCCGACTGCCCTCACCTTTGCGAAGTACGCAGATGGGGGAATATTTTCTCCCCATAAGGCCGCTTGCGAAAGACTTCCACTTCGATCTTGACAGATCTCCGGGGTAGGAGCACAATTTCACAGGCGAATAAAAAGCGAATATCATTTGCCTCGGGCCCGCTTCTGCCCTGACGTTCCCTGAAAACTTTGAGGTCCCCATGTCGTCTTTTCCGCTTTTTTCTCCGGAAGCGGCGCGCCGTCCTGTGGCCGCTGCCTTGAAATCGCCTGCGCTGGTTTTCGAACGCTTGTCGGCGTTACCCAAGCGCATAGAGGTCACTCCCGCGTCCCAGCTGGCGGTGCAGCCGGCGCCGGAAATGGTTTCCAGCGGCGTTGGTGAAATCGATGCCCTCACCGGCGGCCTGCCACGCGGATGCCTGACCGAAGTTTGCGGGTCCGCCTCTTCGGGCCGAACTAGTTTGCTGCTGGCCGTGCTTTCCGCTGCAACCCGGCGGCAAGAAACCTGCGCCCTGGTGGATGTGAGCGATGCTCTCGACCCCACGTCGGCGGCAAAAGCAGGAGTGGACTTTAAAAGATTGCTGTGGGTGCGGTGTGGTCCGCAAACCACCAGGCCACCACGGAGACACGGAGACACCGAGAAGAATAAGAAACACTTTGACCGTGATCGGGCGGAGACTGCGGTTGAGCAGGCTCTGCGGGTCACCGATCTGCTGCTGCAAAGCGGCGGCTTCGGTCTGGTCTTGATCGATCTCGGCGATGTGCCACTGAAAACCGCGCGACGTATCCCTCTGACCTCATGGTTCCGCTTTCAGCGTGCCGTGGAGCATACCCCCACGGTGCTGTTCGTCGTCACTCCCGCGCCCTGCGCCCAGACGTGCGCGACGCTGCTGTTGAAAGTCTCAGCAAAAAAGCTGTCAGCTCTCAGCCGTCAGCTATCAGACAAATCGCTCGCTCACGCGCAACTTCTGGAGGGGCTCCACGTGGAAGCTGAGCTGTTGCGGGCGCGGCTGGCACGCAAACCCATGCAATCAGTCACGGCATTCTCTACAAAAGCAACAGGCGCAGGATGAAACTGGTCATCTTGTCTTGGTTTTTCAATCAACAATCAAAAATCGCCGAATCAACCATGCCCTTTGCCTGCATCTTCGTTCCGGATTTCCCCGTAGAAGCGCTGTTGCGCACCGAACCGGAGTTGCGCGCGCAACCGCTGGCTGTGCTCGAGGGCAAAGCTCCGCTACAAAAAGTCTTCGCGATGAATGAACCTGCTCGCCATGCCGGCGTGGCTCCAGGCATGACCAAACTGCAGGTCGAGGCCTGCAGTGGCCTGGTGATACGTGCACGCTCTGAACTGCAGGAGGCAGCCGCCCATGCCGCGTTGTTGGATTGCGCGCAGTCGTTTTCACCGCACGTGGAAGATGCGGCGTTGGACACGCTGGTCCTCGACCTTGCCGGGACAGAGTCTCTGTTGGGTTCGGTTCCCAAGATCGTGCGTGAACTGGCACACCGCGCGTCTGATTTCGGGCTGACAACCAACGTCGCGGCAGCCTCCAATCCCGATGCAGCCGTGCTCGCGGCCCATGGTTTTTGCGGGGCCACTGTGATTCCAGAAGGCAAAGAGGCGGAAAAACTGGGCTGCCTGCCGGTAGACATTTTGTTCGCGGCACAAAATTGTCAGGGATCAGAAGAGTTTTTGGAAATCTTTCAGCGCTGGGGCATACGCAACCTGCGCGACCTGGCGGCCTTGCCGGATGTGGCGCTGAGTGAGCGTCTAGGACAGCAAGGTGTTTATTGGCAAAAGCTGGCGCGGGGCACCACTTCCCGAACCCTGGTTCCGGTCGAACCGCTGCTGATTTTTGAAGAAGCGATCGAACTGGAATATCCACTGATGCTGCTGGAACCGCTGGCATTTCTATTGAGCCAGATGCTGGAGCAACTGTGTACGCGTTTGGGTGCACGAGCTTTGGCCACGCAGGAATTACGGCTGAGTTTGGATTTAGAGAACGGTGCTCACGGGGAAGAAATTTATTGGAACGAAGTGGGGGCGGGCACTCCCACCCGTCGAGGCCGGCAGCGTTTTCAACGCACCCTCCGCCTTCCCGTTCCCTTGCTCGACCCCAAGACTTTCCTCAAGCTGCTGCAACTGGATTTGAAGGCGCATCCTCCCGGCGCTCCCATCGTAAAAATCCATTTGATAGCAGAACCGGTGCGGCCGCGGGCGGCGCAGAACGGACTCTTTCTTCCGCCTTCCCCCGAGCCGGAAAAACTCGAACTCACGCTGGCGCGAATCGCGGGCATCGTCGGAGAAGAGAAGGTAGGTTCGCTGGAGTTACTCGATACCCATCGTCCCGAGGGGTTCCGCATGCAGCAGTTTGTACCCAGGGAACCCCAGGGGCTCAAGCCCGGCAATTTTAATAAAACCCTCCATGCAGGGCTGAAACCCTGCTCCACCTTAAAACAGGACAGCGATTCCGACGATCTGGTCACCGGGCTGCGCATCTTCCGGCCGCCGGTCGTGGTCACAGTCACCACGCAGGACGGCAAACCAACATGTATTTCCTGCTCAAAACGTGGAGAAATACATGGCGAAATTCTCTGGGCAGCAGGTCCTTGGCGCTCTTCGGGAGACTGGTGGGAGCAGGCAGGATGGGCGCGCGATGAATGGGACATTGCGGTGCAGTCAGAAACCAGTGTTGCATTCTATCGCCTGGTCCGCGATCTGCTCGGCGGAAGATGGCTAGTGGAGGGTACTTACGATTAGCAGGGTTGGCATCTCACGCCGCGGTGAGCAAGATTGGTTCGCCTTTGGTGATGACCAGCGTGTGTTCGTAGTGGGCTGAAGGCTTGCCGTCCAGGGTGCGGACCGTCCAGCCGTCCTTGGCCAGGGCGACCCGTCCCGATCCCGCGGCGATGATGGGCTCAACCGTGATCACCAGGCCTTCCGTCAGAATCTGATTGGCGTCAGGGTCGGGAAAATTGGGGACTCGCGGCTCCTCGTGGATGGTGCGGCCAATGCCGTGGCCTCCCAGGTCGCGAATCACCGAAAAGCCGCTGCGGCGCACTTCGCGCTCCACCATGCGGCCGATTTCCGAAACCCGGAAGCCGGCGCGCGCCACCAACATCGCCTTGTTGAAGGCGCGCTCGGCACAGGCAACCAGGCGGGCCGTTTCCTCGGAGATCTCACCCACGGGAACCGTGACGGCGGCGTCCGCCATAAAGCCGTTCTTCTCCACCGTGACATCGAGCTTCACCAAGTCGCCTTCCTGGACAGCTCGGTCGCCGGGGATGCCGTGGACTGCCTCTTCGTTCAGGCTGATGCAGTTTGTGCCTGGGAACTGGTAGACCATCTGGGGGGCTGACTTTGCCCCATGTTGGCGCATGACGGCGGCGCCGACTTCGTCCAACTCTGCGGTGGTCACTCCCGGCCGCACGGCTTGCTTCATGGCCTCAATCATCCGCCGCACGACGGCGCCGGCGGCCCGCATGCCTTCCATTTCTTCCGGACCAGTAATCGACACAGGAATCTCCCAGCAATGACTTCTGCTTCAGCCTAATTCATTGGAGGGCCGCCGTGGACCGAAAAACATCATCAGGATCAAGCCCACCGCGTAGAAAGTGGCAACATGGGAGAACGAAAAGCCAAGGAAACGCAGCACCAGCCCGAATAGCGCCACGGTTTCGCTCAACCCATAGATGACGATGTATCCGGCGCGCCAACGGTTTAGGGCAGTTGCGTCCTGGGGTTGCTTGGCCAGCGCGGTTTCCGCAGGTACGACCAACTGACGGCGCATGACCACGATCACTCCCACATCAGCGATGGCCAGGAAAGTGACCACGAAATAGAGGGTAGTGTCAGGCTCCGATGTCGCACCGCGTCCTACGACCTCTCCGATGAGCGCATAGAGGACGACGCTCGCCATCAGGGCGACACGGATCATACGCACGATTCTGAGTGCGGCATCCATGGGTTAATTCTGCGCGTGTTCGCCGCTAATCAAGCAAGAAAAATGCTGCCTGAATCTGGGTTGGCAACGAGGGTGGAGCTTCCGGCAAGGTGATACGGTTCTCGACTTCAAGCGGCGATCGATCCTGGCACGGTCCGACAAGTTTGCACCTGAGCTCGGGCCGTAGCACTCACTGTACCCGTCTCGCCGTGGCACTGATGGGAATGGCTTGGTAGCGATAGTTGACAGCATAGGGCCGTTCGTCCTCATGTACTGCGACAAAGACTTCGGAGTAGAATCCCACGGTCAATGCTGGGGCAGCAAGAAGAGTGCGGAGCGCAGTTATTCGAGCACATTCGGAGCGGGGATTGATGTTATGACTTACCGGCGCGGGTGGTTTGGCGTGCGAGGTTTGGGCATTGCCCTCTTAGTGTTTTTCGCGTGCAGCGCTTTCGTGGCTGCTCAAAGCGAAGTCGTGCTGCACCGGTTTCATCTGAGCGACGGGGCTTACCCTGTGGGCGCGCTCGTCGCCGACACACAGCAGAATCTTTACGGTGTCACGTACGTGGGCGGGAATGGTAACTGCACGATCTACCCTCTGCTGCAGGCCGGGTGCGGCACGGTTTTTGAACTCACGCGATTACCCGGAGGCGGTTGGAGCGAAACGGTTCTCTACGAATTTCAGGGCGGGAGTGATGGCGCGTTTCCGGAAGCTGGGTTGGTCTCTGATCAAGCAGGCAACCTTTACGGCACTACCGCGGGAGGCGGCTTGAGCCAGGCTTGCTGCGGAACGGTGTTTGAGCTGAGCCCTCCGGCCCAGCGGGGTGGCGACTGGAGTGAGACGATTCTTCACCGCTTCACTGCCTACACCGACGGCGCAGAGCCTTTAGGACAGCTCATCTTTGATCAGGCCGGCAATCTTTATGGGACTGCTGCAGCAGGAGGCGATTGCTGCGGGACAGTGTTTGAGTTGAGCCCTCCGGCACAGCCGGGTGGCGACTGGACTGAGATTACATTGCATATTTTCAAGCTTTCCCGAGATAACGACGGTGAAGCTCCGGTAGCTGCGTTGACCTTCGATAAGTCGGGCTCTCTCTACGGGACCACGTCCTTCGGCGGGGATTTCGGTTGGGGTACTGTTTTCCGATTGAGGCCGCCCCGATCGCCAGGAGACCGATGGAGCGAGAGCATCTACTCGTTCCGTGGCGGGACAGCGGATGGATCATCTCCAAGGGGGAACCTAGTTTGGGTTCGCGGAAGTCTCATCGGTACAACTGTAAGCGGCGGGTTGTACGGTCAAGGAACTGCCTTCCAGATCAGCCGTTCACCGACCGGGGTGACGGAGAGCGTTGTCTACAATTTTCAGCCCGGCGTTTACGGGGCCGTCACTCCCGGTCTTGTCGTCGATTCCGCTTTTAATTTGTACGGAACGACGGTCGCGGGGGGAGGTGGCAGTTGCGATTTTGGCTGCGGAATGGTTTTTCAACTAGTGCCACCTTCCCCACCGGGCGGGGCCTGGACACAGAACATCATCTACGACTTTCAGGGCGGTTCCGATGGAGCCTTGCCATACAATGCAACTCTCCTCCTGAGCGGCGACTGGCTGCTGGGAGTGACAGCGGAAGGAGGGGGCAGCCAGGCTTGCAATCCGGGCGGAGTCGACGGCTGCGGGACGGTCTTTGCTGTTCGGAAGTAAAGAGGAGCATCAGCGTTGTCTCTATCCAACCGGCGATAAATCGCCACGCATTGAGGCAATTGCGTGGCTCAGTGCCGGTGCCCTTTGACTCCCGGCCGCACTCGCAGAAAGACGTGGAACGACACCGGACCACCTCCGTACGCGGTATCCAACACTGCGGGCTTCGAATAGAAGGTCACGTCCGCCCCGAGTCCGAGTTGCCAATGATGACTCTGCAAAAGGTCGCGCACGCCGCCGAAAGTGTAGGCACCGATCCGAGAAAAAGCCGCCGTACCCGGAAATAACTCGTCCTTGTCCGCTAGTTCGAGCCGGGTATAGGCGTAATTTTCCTGACGAAAGTTCAGCGTCGATTCCAGGAGATAGCTGTTCAGCGGAGAGTTCTCAAACTCTTTCTGCACCCGGCCCCAGATCACCGAGATGGCCCAACTCCCCTGCCCCAATATTCCTCCGGACAATGGCCGGTTGTATTCGACCGAGGCCGTCTGCCGCCGTTGATCCCCTGGCTCCAGCGCCTCCGGATGCACCAGCCGCCCGTAGCTGTATTGCGCCGTCCAGTTGGCCGTGGGGGCGACACTCCCGCGAAACGACCACGAATCCAGCGGCGCCAGTTGGATGCTCCAGCGCTCCTCATTCGGCTCGCGCCCGTTGAATGCCGATCCCTCGATCTTGAATCGGTCGATGACGAAGCCCGTGGTCACCACGCCGAAACTGGTGTGGGTCGAATCTTGCAGGTGATGGCTCAGCGGCGCCGCGGGATTCTCCGAGGCGGATTCGCGATGCAAGTAAGTTACTGGCCCGAGCGCCGGTTCGGCCGATGGTCCACCGTAGAGCAACCACAAGACCTTTTCGTTGAGCGGCACGGTGTACAGCGCAGCCAACTCGGCAAACACATTGTGCGGATGCTGGTGATCGACCAGGGGCTGGCCGTGATAGGTCTCGCCAGTCTGAAACAGCTCGGGAAACCCGGGATGCGGCGAGGTCAGCGATTCCGCGGAGAACATTTCCCGCAACAGCAGCGTCCCGGGTCCCAGGCGGTGCTGCTCCATGAACATCAGGTAATTGACCGACTCCGCTTTGCCCGCGCCCCGCGGTCCACCCTGCTGGTTGTAGGTGAGAAAGAGTTGGCCGTGGAGCATGAGGTCCCAGTTTGCCCGCGAGGTCATCCAGATCCGCTCTGGAACCGACGCCGGCTGCCATCCGGTTCCTGAGGAAGCATGAAATGAAGGCAGGAATGTTGGCACGGCGTCCGCGTGCATGCCTTCCATGCCCTGCATGGTCTGGGCCGACGGCGCGGCGGCGCCCTCTTGCGCGACCACCCAGCAGCTAAACAGCAACATAACCAAAACGCACACTCTAAACTTGCGCAAGCAACCTCCTCTGCGTAGACAGACTAACGGCGAGCCCCGCGCACACTACTTCGCGAAGGGAGCATCTGGGCGAGGTCTTGGCTAGATACGCAGAGGGGTCAGATCAGGTGGGCTGTCGGCGGAGAAAAGCTGCGGAAGACTTCCCGGGGAAATCCCGGTGGATGGTTGTGACGTTGCTTCAGGCACCCGCGAGACCGGCATCAGCGCGCCCAGGTCCAGAGCCTGCTGCAATACCGCGGCATTGTGCCCCGTCGCGCAGCACTGGTAGGTCACCGGAGCGGACGATGGTGCCTTCTGTCCATGCTCATGGCATCCCGCAGGCGGTTTGTGCACCGATTCCTCTGGGGGAAACGCCTGCCCGGCCGCAAACGAACACAATGCCACCAGCAAACACCCCGCAACCGCTTTGTGGAGCAGAGCCATGGTTGTCAGATGGGATGCACCGCAGTGCCCAAGGGATTCACCGCCCGGACGTTCATTCGGTCATGACCCGGTGATCTTCAGCCGAAGCTCTTCGGGCAAGCGATCGCGGATCTCCGCCGGCAAGCGATCGTGAACGTGGCGGGCCCCAATCTTGGCAGCGTCGACCATCGCTGTGGGTGCGGGTGTGGCCACGGCAACCGCCAGCCAGATCAATGCGGACAAGGCAAACCCGGCCAGAGCGGCCAGTTCCAGCCACAGCGCGTGGCGCGGGCCAAAGTGACGAATCATGCCAAACGCCAGCAGAAAGGCGCCTGCCGAAAGCGATGCCAGGATGATCAGGGAAATATCGATAGTGCGGTGCAGGCGTTGGCGGGTGCGGCAGCGCTCGCAGGACCTAAAGTGATCTTCGTAGTCCCCTCGCATCTCCGGCGCGAGGCCGGAAATATCGTAGCGCCAGCCCGCCAGGATCTTGCCCACGATGGGATCAACGCACTGACTCATAGCAATACTGATCTGCCTACAATCGGATTGGTTGCATTACTTCCGATTGCGCCGCCAGCATGACCTGATTGTGCAGCAACGTGCGGCGGCCGCCCAAGGCTTTCTCCGCGGCTCCCCGGGCCAGTTCGGGATGGTTGTTTTGCTCGGAGAGATGCGCCAGCACAATGTAGGTTGCATTTCCATCATAGTCTTTGTGCAGGAAATCCGCGAGGGCCTCGTTGGACAGGTGCCCCACCCGGCTCATCACCCGCTGTTTGACCGACCAGGGATAGGGGCCGCCGCGCAGCATCTCCAGGTCGTGGTTCGACTCCAGCACCAGCACATCGCAGGAACGCAGCTGGTCGCACACGCTGGGCGGCATGTATCCCAGATCGGTGGCAATGCCCACCTTCACCCCCTGGCAGCGAAACGTGAATCCTACCGGGTCGGCGGCATCGTGCGGGATAGTAAAGGGAGTGATCTCGATGTCTCCGATCTGGAAACGTCTCCCCGACGCAAAAAACTCCAGACGGGAGACCTCGGGCCGCTCGCCGGTCGAATCGCGCACTGCGCGCGACCAGGCCTGATGGGTGGCGCCGGTCATGAAGATGGGGACATTGAGCTTCTTGGCCAGCACCTGCAAACCCACCACGTGGTCGGAGTGCTCGTGAGTAATGACGACGGCGGAGAGCTGGTGCGGGTCGTCGCCCGCCGCCTTCAGGCGCTTGAACGTCTCGCGACAGGAGATTCCCGCATCCACGAGAATCCGCGTCGACGAACTTTGCACCATGGCGCTGTTTCCCCGGCTGCCACTCGCCAGCACCGAGACCGACACACCCATGCCCGCAGGATACGCGCAGCCACTGTGGAAACGCGATAACTTTCTGGGTAAGGAGAGACCTTGGTGCGGGAAGCCATCAGCATTCAGCCGTTAGTCCCGTGGGTTCGTTGTCGAGCCCACGAACCACCACAAATGGCTAAATGCCAAGTGCTAATTGCTAATTGCTAACTGCTGACTGCTGAGTGCTGAGTGCTAGCTCCTGAACAGTTCCCCCACTACCTTCCTTCCCATTGACCCGGCATATGCCCCCGCGATGCCAGTCAGAAATCCGAGAAAGGACTCGTAGATCTGGGTGCGATAGGGTTTTTCAGTCAAGAAGAAATAGGCCAGCACTTGCACGGCGGGGACAAACACAGCCACGGTCACCGTCCAGCGCCACGGCCTCGCCGGACGAAGGATGCCCAGCAGCATGGTGCAGGCCAGTACGAACAACGCAGTCAGGAGAAGATCACCGGCCTTCACATCCAGTACTCCGGCGCAGATTCCCAGCACCGCACCCAGAGCGTATATCCGGGCATCGGGTTTGTGCCCCGGCACCATCAATGATCTTGTTCCCTCTGCGTCCTCTGCGTACTCTGCGGTTAGGGCTTTTCCGCCGCCATCTCATAAAGCTTGGTCACGGTATTCCAATTTCTGGCCGTAGCGGCGACTCCCAACACTCTTTCAATCACGCTTCCGGTCAACTTCGCCTTACCCATCCCGTCGCGATAGTAAAGATGGATCTCATGACCGGAGTGGTGGAGTTGTTCGGTCTTCGTAGTCAGCGCCTCTAGCTTCTTCACCGCGTCGGCCTTGGGGGCGTGCCATAGAAACGCAACGTGGACCTTCGACGGCTCCGCCTGGATTTCCTTGACGAAGGGGCTGTTTCGGATCACCTTGCCCATCTCTTCCGGCGTCCTCGTAATCACCGACACCGCAAACCCGAACTCCGAGAGGATCCTCTTTTCGATTTTCTCGGACAAACTCGATGGAGGGGCCTTTGCCGCCTTGAACACCACATTCCCACTCTGAATGTAGGTTTGGACCTGTTCGTAGCCGAGTTCTTCACACAGCGCGCGCAAGCGTTCCATGGGGACTTTGTTGTGTCCGCCAACATTGATGCCACGTAGCAGTGAAATGTAGATCGGCATAGACCGTAGAGACGTTGCTTGCAACGTCTCGGAGCCGCAGCAAGCTGCGTCTCTACAGCTAGTACTTGTAGAACCCTCTCCCGCTCTTTCTTCCCAGCCAGCCCGCGTCCACCATCTTGATCAGCAGCGGGCACGGCCGGTATTTCGGATCGCCCAACCCGTCGAGCATCACCCGCATGATGTCGAGGCAGACGTCGAGCCCGATAAAATCCGCCAGGGTCAGCGGGCCCATGGGATGTGCCATGCCCAGCTTGAACACTTCATCCACCGCTTCGGGCGTCGCCACGCCTTCCATCACGGCGTAGATGGCTTCGTTGATCAGCGGCATCAGCACCCGGTTGGAGACGAAGCCGGGCGCATCGTTCACTTCCACCGGTGTCTTCTCCAGCTTCACCGCCAGGTCGCGCACCGTTTGGAAGGTTTCGTCTGTGGTTGCCAGGCCACGAATCACTTCCACCAGCTTCATCACCGGAACCGGGTTGAAGAAGTGCATCCCGATCACTTTATCCGGCCGCTTGGTCAACGCCGCCAGCTTGGTGATGGAAATCGACGAGGTGTTGGAAGCCAGCACCACTTCCGGGCGGCAGATCCGGTCGAGATCGCGAAATATCTCGGTCTTGATTTCAAGTTTCTCCGTCGCCGCTTCCACCACAAAGTCACAGCTCGCCAGTTTGGCGCGGTCCAAAACCGGTTCGATCCGTCCCAGAGCAGCGGCTTTATCTGCGGCAGCGATCTTGTTCTTGGCGACTTCGCGTTCCAGGTTCTTGCCAATCGTCTCCAGACCGCGATCCAGGAAACGCTGCTCGACTTCGCACAACACGACACCATACCCGTTGCGGGCAAAGACATGAGCAATGCCGTTGCCCATGGTCCCCGCACCCACCACTCCCACGCGTTGAATATTCATGAAGACAACCTCCGCAGGAAAACTCCAAAGTCTAACATCTTAGGAAGGGAGCTCGCCCGTCGGGTCTCTCCGCGCGCTCTGCGGCCTTTTCTCAGGGATCTCTGCGTTTCAAGGTTTTGATGAGGCTCCCACAAACCCAAAGTGTTAAATCGCCGAGGTCGGGGAGAAGCGCCGCTCTGCGAGCGGGGCTAGCGAATCGATCCTGGGCGTTTTGGAGTTCTGAAATCGAGACCCTGCCTAGTTCTCCCGCCGGGAAGCGGTAGCGTCCTGACGCGATCCGCCGGGAATCAGGGCACGCGAGTGGCAGTAGAGACTATGCAGGTCCTCGCTGAGCAGGCGGACAATATG
>JAIQFW010000109.1 GCA_020073105.1 Terriglobia bacterium | reverse complement strand
TCCGGTGAAGGCAATCTTGTTCACGTCAGGATGCTGGACCAGGGGAGCGCCACAGGTTTCGCCAAATCCGGTGATGATGTTGACCACTCCCGGAGGCAGGCCCACGTCGGCGAGCCAGTTCGCCATTTCGAGCGCGGTGATGGGCGTCTGCTCCGCAGGCTTCAAAACGCAGGTGCAGCCCGCGGCCAAAGCCGGAGCCAGCTTCCATGCGGCCATCAATAATGGGTAGTTCCAGGGAATGATCTGACCGGCAACGCCGATCGGTTCCTTCAGCGTGAGGCTGACGGCATTGTCAGGAACCGGATTCACGAATCCCACAATCTTCGTGGCCAGTCCGCCGTAGTATTCGAAGCAGGTAGAGACATCGGCGATGTCATATTCCGCCTCTACGATGGGCTTGCCGGTATTGCGGCATTCCAACTCCGCCAGCATGGCTGCGTTCTGGCGGATCTTGTCGGCGAGACGGAACAACACCCGCCCTCGTTCCTGAGCGGTCGTGGACGCCCACGTTCCGCTTTCGAATGCTGCCTTGGCCGCAGCAACCGCCCGGTTCACGTCGTCAGCATTGGCATCCGGGACTTGGGCGATGACTTCCTCGGTCGCGGGGTCGATGACCGGAAAAATCTTGTTCGACTTGCTGTCGACCCATTCCCCGTTCACATACATCTGATAAGTGCGAACCTCGGCTTTGACACCACCTGGCATACCACCTCCTATCTAATGGCGCGGACAGGCGAGTCACCCGTCCTCACACCAATCTCCTCTGATGCCTTGCGCCGCCCATACACAAAGAAGAAGAACGCGGCCAGCCCCAAGAAGAATAGAGTCCCGCCTACCATCTTGACCTCGAACAACCAAACCGAGGCGATCTGATGCGAAGGCACAAAGGCAACCGCCATGGCCAATACGGTTGTAAGCAAACCACACCAGCCGCTTACCAGCAAGGTGCTCTTGCTATAATGCCCCTCCGCCGCCGACTTCGTCGCAAGCCGGATCAGGCCCGCGTACATGTAGAGGAACGGCACCAACTGCAGCACGACGGCGAGATCGAGCATGGTGACGAACGCCTCTTTGACCTGTGCGCCCACGAAGCTCATCGCCAGAAATGCAGCCGACAAGGTCGCATGCACGATCAACGCCACGTATGGCGTGGCGTAACGTGGGTGTACCTTTCCCAGTCCCTCGGGCAAGTATGAATCCAGACCCGCTACAAACGGAATACGTGCGGAGCCTGACAACCAGGCCGAGGCAATCCCCGCGATCGAAACGCTCAGCACTAGCGCGAAGGGCGACGCAATCCAGCCTACCCCGATCTGTCCTGCCATGTGGGTCACGGCTTGCATGATCCCTGCGAGGACGCCAATCTCGCTCTTGGGCACAGCCATCAGAAGAGTCAGGGTGGCGCCGATGTACAGCACTCCGCAAATCACGCCCCCCAGCGCAACCGCCCCGGGCAGAGTCCGCTTCGGATCTTGAATCTCATCACCCATAACGGAAGCGAGTTCCAGTCCGACCAGGCCAAAGCAGATCACGCCAAAGGAGCCCACCAGGCGAATGTCTCCCGGAATGCGGAAGTCCGCGGCAGCGACTGTAATCCCAAAACGATGGGCCACCGTGGCACCCAGCAGGATCAGAGTTACGGCAGTGAGGCCAGTTCCGATGCCGCCAAGATTGTTCACCCACTTCCCCACACCCAGGCCGAGCACGTTCAGCACAACCAGGAAGACCAATAACCCCACTGACGCACCAAAGGCAAAACTCGGCTTGTCTGCCAGGCCTTGGGCTCGCGGACCTGCCACGAATACCGAAATGCCGACGAAATAAAGCAGCACCGTCGGCACGTAAAAAATATTGTTCGTCCAATAGCACCAGCCGGAGAGGAAGCCGTGAAAGTCGCCGAAGATGCGCTTGGCCCAGAGGTAGACGCCACCCTCACCTGGGTACCGGCCTGCCAGTTCGATCACAGCGATTCCCTGCGGCCAAAAGAACAAGAGCAGAGCGAGGACCCACAACCAGACCGTGACCGCCCCATTCGCCGAGATGGTCGGCACGACGTTGAGGTTAACCACCGCCACGACAAACAGGAGGACCAGGTCCCAGCGGCCAAGGACGCGCTTCAGATGAGGCTGGTTGACCTCCTGGTCATGGGCAGACAAATCGCTCTCCTTGGCTCGATCTCAGTGGGCCACGACTTCCGCTGTCCGTTCCTGCTGGGCTTTGGCCAGCGCCGGCGCCACATCTCCGAAGGCAGCGATGTGCTTGTCGATGTCGGCCTCGGTGTGCTGCACGGAGATCGTCCACTGTTCGTCCCACCAGTAGGGCTGGGCCATCACGCCTCGGTTCACCATGCCGAACCAGTAGTGCCGCCACAGGTCGACATCGATCGTCGTCCAGTCGCGATAGGTGCGAATTTCCTTCGGATAGAGCATCAACGCCCCGTTCACGCCGGCACTGGCCACATACCCCTGCAGTCCAACCTTGGCAATGGTTTTACGATAGCCCTCGACCAGTTGTTTGCTGAGCTTGTCCACGTGAGCATAGTTCTCCCGCGTAAGGACTTCCCGGAAGGTTGCCAGGCCCGCCGCCATTGAAACTGGGTTGGTGTTGTAGGTTCCGCCGTGAAAGACCTTGTGTTGCGAGATCAGGTCCATGACTGATTTGTGCGTGCCGAAGGCGGCAAGGGGAAACCCGCCGCCGATGGATTTGGCCAGGCAAATCATGTCCGGCTTCACCCCAAAGTATTCAGAGGCGCCACCCCATCCCAGTTTGGCTCCCGTCTTGACTTCGTCGAAGATCAGCAACGCGCCATTCTTTGTCGCGATGTCGCGCAGCCCTGGCATGAACCCAGGCTGGGGAATGCATAGCCCCACGTTCATCATGATGGGTTCGAGAATGATGGCTGCGATCTGGCCAGGATTTTCCTTGAAACGGCGCTCGACGCTGGCGAGGTCGTTGAAGGTAGCGACCGGGACGTTAGCGATACTCGCGGCGGGAACTCCCAGGCCCCCGGGAACGGAGGTGGGAGCATTCACGTCGCCGAATTCGGGGGCATGCGGCTTCACGCTGACCAGGGCGGTATCGTGCAACCCGTGGTAGCCGCCCTCGAACTTCAAAACTTTGTCGCGTCCTGTCGCAGCGCGGGCCAGGCGGCAGGCGTGCATCGTAGCCTCGGTTCCGCTGGAACCGAAGCGGACCATCTCGACCGGAAAGCGCTGGGCGATCTCCTCCGCCAACTGCCATTCCATGTCGTGTGGCATACCGAACATGGTGCCGGTGGTGAGCCGCCCTTGAACCGCCTTCATCACTGCCGGATGGCAGTGGCCGGCCATCAAAGCCCCGAAGCACAAGTTGTGATCAATGTAGTCGTTGCCGTCGAGATCGCGGAAATGGGAACCGCTGCCTTCTTTTACGAAAATCGGATAGGGATCATAGGCACGGTAGTTACTCGCAACACCCAGCGGGATACGCTTCAAATTGCGTTTGTGGGATTCGGCCGACTTGGGAGTGCGGCGCTCAAAGGTTGAAATCTCTTGCTGTAGTTCGGGGTACATCTGGGTCTCCGAGAAGTCTCAAGCCGCCGGGCGGCCATTAGGATGCCCGGGCGGCCTAAACCGTCCGGGAGTCTTACCTAGAAGTATAACTTCACAGCGGCCTGCATCTGCCTCGGTGCGCCGGCGTTCTTCACTCTGCCGAAGTCGCTGCCGTCGGTGATGTTCCCGTCCGGATTGAAGAAACGCGTGTGGTTGGCAAGGTTGAAGATGTCCCATCGGAACTCCACCCGCATGGTTTCGCTGATCTGCGTATTCTTCTGCACCGAAAGGTCCCAGTTGTTGAGGCCGGGCCCGCAGCAAATGGATCGCGGCGCAGTACCGTAGCGGCCAAAGAAGTTCGAGCTGAAGCTGTTGGGGTCAAACCCCAGGTTGTTGGGATTCCCGCGCGGATTCAGCTTGTGGAACGGCGCCACCTGGTCTGGCACGCCCGCCGATGAAAAATCAATGCTGCTCGTCAGTTCGTTGTCGTCGAAAGACTGGAGATGAATCGGGAAACCCGATTGGAACTCCGTGATGCCCGATACCGCCCAGCCGTTGAGGACTTTGCTCTTGATCCCGGAGAACTTCGGGATCGGCAATTCATAGTAGTAGCTGACTACGAACCGTTGGGCAGCATTGAACAGCGACAGACTGCGAGTCCGGCGGTTGTCAAACGGATTGAGAATGTCTTCGAAGCTGGAAGCCTGATCGATGGACTTGCTGAAAGTATAGGCTGCCTGCAATTGCAGTCCGTTCGAGAAGCGCTTCTCCAGATTGGCCTGCAGAGAGTTGTAAGCCGAGTTGGCGATTGTGTCCTGGGCAAATATGTTGGAGAACACAGGAATCTGGTCGGGCGGGCAGTTGTTGCCAGTGGTGGCGACACAGTTGGGGGAAGAGTAGGGCCGTAGTCCCACGAACTGCAGGGGTTGCACCGTCGGGCCTGTGACGGTTGTCCCGTCGGGCATGTGGAACTGGAAGCCGGTGGGCACGGTAACGCTGAACTGATTATCTTCGGCGAACTGATTACAGGTGGCGCCTGGCACTCCATAGGACGAGACGGAGTTACCAGAAGGATCGTTGTTGGCGATGCTTGCGATATCCAGACAGGTTTGTGGTGTGGCCCGGTTCAAGTCTGCAGTCGCCAGCAGGCGGTGGCCTTGCGAGCCAACATAGCCCACCTGCAAGACCAGATCTCGCGCCAACTCACGCTGGATGCCGAAGTTGTACTGCACGGAATATTGCGAACGCATGTGGGGCTGGAACTCGCCAAACAACAGGATCGGACGAAATACCGACCAATCCACCGCCTGTCCCGGCGTGGGATTCTGAATGCCGTTGAATGGGTTCGGGTAGGGGAACCCAGCCTGGGCGTAAAACGGTGTATTGAAGAAGGTTTCAACCAGATAGGTGCTGCCCCCGAATGGGGGTTCGGCGCTGAACTGCTCCAACACCAGTTGCTCGACCGGGTTGTAGAACATGCCCCAGCCGGCTCGAAGGCTGGTTTTGCCGGAAGTCCCGGGGCTCCAGGCAATTCCGACTCGAGGCGCAATGGCCTTGTAATAGGTCTGGGTCAACCCGGGCGGAATACCTCGATCCCCGGGCACGACCAGGCCGGTTGGGAACAGGCTGTCGCAGTTGCTTGTTCCAGCCACGAGTTGGCCGTAGGTTCCCATTTGGCAGGGATAGATGCTGGTCACTTGTCCCGGCCGGAAAGTCTGAACATGTTTGCCAATGTCGGTCAGTGGTGTGTTTAGTTCCCAACGGAGGCCATAGTTGAGCGTCAGATTGGGGCGAATTTTCCAGCTATCCTGTCCAAACAGATAGAAAGAGGTGGTACGCACATTCTCCTTCTGTGCGGCTCCCTGTTGGTAGACATCGGGCAGCCCGAGAAGGTAGTTGGGGTACAAATCGTCGAACCCGACGTCATTCGTGCCGCCACCGAAGTAGTTGTAGTAGCCGCTGACTTCGAAGTAGAGGGTCTGATCGAAGCGCATACGGCGCGCGTCACCGCCGAACTTCAGCGTGTGATTACCCCAAACCTTGGTCAGGTTGTCACTCCACTGGAAGGAGTTCCCCACCTGCGGCAGTTCGCCTTCAAAGTTGTTGCCGATAGTAAACCCGCCCGAGATGGTGACATCGGGTACTCCTTCGCGGCTCACACCCAAGCCAGGAGTAATTCCGATCTTCGAGAAGAAAGGCGTACCGGCGAGCTGGTTATTGTTGGGATCGTTGATGGCGCCCGCGTCCGAGGTCCCGGTGAAGCAAAATGGTTGTGCACTCGCCGAGGAACACGAATCCGTCACCAGGTTGGTATTCTGCGAATGGTTGAAGACACGCTGCGCTTCCCGCATGTAGGTGAAGCGGAATTCGTTGACCACGCTGTTGCTGAGGGTCCAGGTGTGGCTCAAGTTCCACTGCTGGAAGCGCTGCTTGCTGCTGGCTCCGAAACCCGGAACGTTGGCCCCGGCAGCCTGGAAGTTGTTAAACGGACTAAAGGTGTCCTGATCGGTGAAGTAGTAGTATGCGCTGAACTGCTGCTTGTCATTGATGCGATGGTCGAATCGAAAAGTGGCCTGATCGGACCGGTCACTTCCGGTGAGAACCGCTTGAAAGAATCCGTTGCTGGTATTGGCTCCTGGCACGAAGCGGAGCAGGTCCACCGCCACGGGATCCTGACAGGAAGGTGGAATGACGTTGCCGGGAAAAATATCGGAGTAGGCCACGTCCGCCGCGGGAGCGGTTCCACCGGCAAAAGCAATGTCCGCCGCACACTGCCCCCCCGCCCGCGTGTTCAGCACATCTGCCACCGTCTGGTCGCCAATCACACCACTGAAAACTGACCCTTGTGAGAAGTCACCCCCACGTTCCAGCGTAGTGGGAACAGCCACCGTCGGTCCCGAGGCGCCCTGCCTGCGGCGCAATCCTTCGTAGGACCCGAAGAAGAAAGTCCGGTCCTTCTTGATGGGTCCACCGATGGTGCCGCCAAACTGATTCATGATGAAGGTTGGCTTGGATGTGTCGAAATAGCCGCGCGCGTTGAGCACCTTGTTGCGCAGGAATTCGTAGACATTCCCGTGAAACTGATTGGTTCCAGACTTGGTCACGACGTTGACCACCGCGCCCGAGTTGCGGCCGTATTCCGCGTCGAAGGTGTTGGTGATGATCCGGAACTCTTCCACGCTGTCCGGACTCGGCTGTACTGTGGGCAGGTTGACGAACATGTCGTTGGCATCGCCGCCGTTCACGTTGAAGTTATTGGATCGGCCACGGCCACCATTCACCGAAACACTACCCACGTTGCTGCTGCCGTAGTAGAGATCAGCGCCGGTCTGGGAAGACACACCTGGCTGCAACGATAGAAATTGGTAGGTATCGCGTTCATTGAGGGGCAACTGCGTAATGGCGCGGTCGTTCACCACCGTCCCCAGTTGGGTGCTGGTCGTGTCCACCAGCGGGGCTTCGGAGGTCACATCCACGACTTCCTGCGCCTGCCCGATCTGCATGACCATGTTGAGAGTTATGACTTGGTTTAGTTGCAGGGTCACTCCGTGGCGGACGTTCTTCTTGAATCCGGACTGATCAAACTCCAGGGTGTAGTCGCCAATCGGGACTTCGGGGAAAACGTAATCTCCCGTCTCGTTGGTGGTACTGTCACGCCGGACGCCGGTCGCGTCGTTGATCAGCGTGACCTTCACCCCGGCAAGGGACGCTCCCGTAGGGTCGGCGACGCGGCCCAGAATTCTACCGCCCGTACCCTGGCCTGATGCAGAACTCACCAGGACCGCCATCACGGCCACTACCACCAGCCAGAACGCTGCTACGCGAGACGTCAGAGACGGATGCATGTGAGGCTCCTCCCAACTGCCGGTGACTACATAACAGTGCTTGCGGGAAAAGCAAACCTTGCTATAATCGCGCAAGGTTAGAGAACCCTGCCGCAGGCTGTCAAGTAAAAAATGGCTTAGTAGGAACGCCTCGAACATACGCGCAGAGCGCTCTTTTGTAAAATGAAACCCGCCGGCCCAAAACCCTACTTGAAAATCGGAGATGTGGCCCGGCTGGTCGGGGTTTCACCCTCGGTGATCCGTTCCTGGGAAAGGCTGGGGCTCACCCGTCCCCAGCGAAGCCTCAGCAAGTATCGTCTGTACGCGGCCGAGGACGTGAAGCTGCTCAAGCGCGCCCGCTTTCTGCGCAAGGTGCGCGGCCTCAATGCGCCGGCGATCGTGCAGTTGCTGAAGCGGGAGGGGTTGGTACGTCCGGGTCCGAGCGACAGCCGGAGCGCGGTCGGTGTGCACTTGCGTGCCCTGCGTTTGCGGCGCGGCCTTTCGCTCGCCCCGGTGGCCAAAGCCGTTGGCATCTCAGTGGGATTCCTCAGCGCCCTGGAACGCTCGCAAATGAGCGCATCGGTCAGCACCCTGCGCAAGCTGGCACGATTTTATAAGACCAACATTCTCGACTTCTTTGACGCGACCGAATCCAACGGGCGCGTGGTGTCTCCCAAGAAGCGCAAGATCCTCGAGGCCGGGCCCGGAGTTCGCATGGAACTGCTGGCCTGGGGAAACACCGTGATGGAACCGCACTTGTTCCGCATTGCGCCGAAGGCCGGCAGCGGCGAGTCCTACACTCACGAAGGTGAGGAGTTCTTGTATGTGCTTCGCGGGGAATTGAAGATATCCGTCCAGGACGAGGACTACCGGCTTAAACCCGGAGACAGTTTTTATTTCGAGAGTGCCACACCGCATCGCTGGCTGAACCCGGGCCGCAGCGAGACCTGGGTGCTGTGGGTGAACACACCGCCGACGTTCTAGAAGAGAGGAGCGAAGTGCTCAAGGCCGCGCACATCCGAGTTGCATGGTGTGGAGTTGTCTTGCTCGCCGCTTGGGGCACTCTCGGCGCGGCGAACGCAGCCAGCCAACAATTCGCGGATACCATGGTGGTGAATGCCCGCGTCTATACGGTGAATTCCCTCCAGCCGTGGGCAGAGGCGCTCGCCATCCGCCAGGGCAAAATCATTGCCGTGGGCAGCTCGAAAGAGATTGCGTCCTACCGCGGCCCAGCCACAAAAACAATCGATGCCGGCGGGCGGCTGGTGCTCCCCGGCTTTACCGACTGTCACAACCATTTCCTCGATGGGTCGCTCAGCCTGCTGCAGGTGGACCTTGTGGGGGCGGCCACTGTCGGCGAGATCCAACGGCGTGTGAAGGACTACGCTGCGGCCCACCCCGATCTCACTTGGGTACTGGGGCGCGGGTGGGGCTACACCGTTTTCGCTCCCTCCGGCCTGCCCGACAAGAAGTACCTCGACCAGATTGTCCCCGATCGCCCTGTCTACCTGGAAGGATTCGACGGGCACACCTGGTGGGCCAACAGCAAAGCTCTGCAAGTGGCGGGGATCACCCGCACGACCCCTGATCCCCCTGGCGGAATCATCGTGCGCGATCCGGGAACTGGCGAACCCACCGGCGCTATCAAGGAAGATGAGGCGGACGACGTCGTGCGCAGAGTTGTCCCCCCGCCTAGCCGGGAACAAGTTACCGCGGCCCTGCTCCGCGGGATGCAGGAGGCGAATCGCGTAGGACTGGTGCGGGTCATCAGCCCGGACGGCGTCAGCATGCGCGGCGGGGACTTCCACATTCTCGATGTGTACGACCAACTGCGGCGGGAAGGAAAGCTAACAGTTCGTTTTGACGTAGCGCTGCGGATCCCGCCGCCGGCGTTAACGCAGGCCGAACTGCATGAGGTCGAAGATGCACGCCACCGTTACCACGATGATTGGCTCTCGGCTGGCAAGGCCAAGTTCTTCGTGGATGGTGTGATCGAGACCCGCACCGCCGCCATGCTTGCGCCTTATGCCGACGATACCCAGTCCGGACGCCTGTGGTGGGAGCCTGCAGCATACAAGCATGCCGTCGCCGAACTGGACCGCCACGGGATCCAGGTGTTTAGCCACGCCATCGGCGACCGTGCCATTCGTCTGGCACTCGATGCGTACGAAAATGCCCGGCAAGTCAACCACACTAGCGACGCCCGCCATCGCATCGAGCACATCGAAGATGCGTCAGCGGAGGACATTCCACGCTTCGGCAAGCTCGGGGTCGTCGCCAGTTTTCAGCCGTTGCACGCCTATCCCGATGACGACGTTCTGAAGGTCTGGTCGAGAAACCTGGGACCGGAACGAGCGCAGCGGGGCTGGGCGTGGCACGATGTGGAGAGCAGTGGCGGGGTCCTGGCCTTCGGCAGCGACTGGCCGATTGTGACCATGAGCCCGTGGCCTGGCGTGCAAAACGCCCTCACGCGTCAGACCGTTGAAGGTGATCCCCAGGGTGGCTGGCTTCCCAACGAGCGGATCAGTCTTCCCGAGGCTATCAAAGGCTACACTCTGGGCGCGGCCTTTGCCGGGCATCGAGAGAAGACTGAAGGCTCGTTGCAACCCGGCAAGCTGGCAGACCTCATCGTCCTGTCACAAGATCTGTTCAAGATCGAACCGAACGCGGCGGGAAAGACGGAAGTGCTGCTGACCATGGTTGGCGGGAAAGTGGTGTATCAATCTCCAAACTGGAATGCGGGGAGAACTGCCTCGGAGGAGCGACACTGATGATCCGACGGGCTGGACTTTTGTTACTGCTGGTGACAACCATCCTGCTGGCGGGATCCTGCAGCAAGAAGACCGCCAGCTTGAATCTATTGGTTTGGGAGGGTTACGCCGATCCGTCGTTTGTGCGCGCGTTCGAGGAGCAGAACCACTGCAAGGTCTCAGCCTCATACATGGGCTCAAGCGACGAGTTGACCACGAAGTTGCGTGGCGGCAGCGCAGGCATTTACGACGTAATTTCACCTTCCAGCGATGTGGCCACGGCAATCGCCGTAGCCGGGTTGGCAGCCCCGCTGGATCTTTCGAAGCTTCCAGCCTACAACCAGCTTTCCCCTCAGCTCACTTCCCTGCCCCTGGTGCGGGTAAAGGGGCAGGTATTCGGTGTGCCTTTCATGTGGGGACCCGATCCGATCATCTATGACACGACCGTCTTTCCGCAGCCGCCGGATAGCTGGAATGTTTTCTGGGACCCGAAGTATCGCGGCAAGATTTCCGTCTGGGACGATCTTTCCACCGTGTACATGGCCGCACAGGTTCTGGGCCTCGACAAACCCGAACCCAGCCAACTCTACAATCTGACTGATGAGCAACTGGAGGCAGTCAAAAAGAAATTGCTGGAGCTGAAGCCAAACGTTCGCAAGATGTGGTCGACCGGTGGCGAGTTGACCAATTTGTTCCAGAACCATGAGGTGGTAGCCGCAATGGGCTGGCCCCTAATGACAAACCAGCTGCGTAAGATCAATTTCCCTGTGGGAGAGACGATCCCGAAGGAAAACACCACCGGCTGGATCGACCACCTGATGATCACCGCCGGCAGCGAGAACAAGGATCTGGCGGCCAAGTTTCTCGAATACATGATAGAGGCGGAGACGCAGAAGAAGGTCACGGACGTGACAGGTTACACTCCGGCGAACCCGCAGGCGGCACAGTTCATGACCGCGGATCAGGTGAAGAGTCTGCACCTAGACGATGTGGACAACTATCAGAAGCACATTTACTTCTGGCAGAACGTCCCGCGGCGGGCGAAGTACAACGAGATCTGGAATGAAGTGAAAGCAGCGCAGTAGCTCCCGCTTCATGAACCAGGCGGGTAAGGGGTTTTGTGTAAACCTGTACCGAGTGCTCTGGGAAAGCAAATGAAACGACTACTATGCTCAATTTTGGTTGGTTTCGCATTCGGATCCGCCAGGTTCCTAACGTTGAAGATTCTTGCCGGCCCAGAGTACGACAGGCAGGTCTCTTCCTTGCAATGCCGGGCGCGTTCGTCGGTCTGATTGTCGCCAATGGCAGACTCGATGACATCAATTTCATGCTCACGGATTTTGTTAACTTTGCATTCTATTTTGGGCTGGCATTCGTCGCGTTCACTCTCATTGCGAGGGTCAGGCGGCGGGAACCGCATTCTGGCAAGAGACAACAGGTTTGAGCTAGCAATGGACATCGTAGCCACCCAATCCGTGGCGGCAAATGAGGGCCAGCGTGGTAGAGACAATCTGCTCTCGATTCGCAACGTCGCCAAGTCATTTGGCAAGAATCCGGTGTTGCGCGACATTTCTCTGGAGATTGCCGAAGGAGAGTTTCTGACGATCCTCGGGGAAAGCGGCTCGGGCAAGACTACCCTGCTGCGCATCATCGCGGGATTTGAGAGCGCGAACACCGGTGAGGTTTGGATGGAGGGTGAGCGACTCGACGTTTTGCCTCCCTACCGCCGGCGCGTCAACACCGTCTTTCAGCACTACGCCTTGTTCCCGCACCTGACCGTGGAAGAAAACGTGGGCTACGGACTGCGGGTGGCGAAGCTGCCTAAGAATGAAATTGTTGGGCGAGTTCAGCAAGCGCTTGCCATGGTCAAGATGACCTCCTACGCCGGCTCTAAGCCAGCAAAAATCAGCGGAGGGCAGCAACAACGGATCGCCCTGGCCCGCGCCCTGGTGAATCGGCCACGCCTCTTGCTACTAGACGAACCGCTTTCGGCGCTCGACGCCAACCTGCGACGCCAGATGCAGGTGGAACTCAAATCCCTGCAGCGCGAAGTCGGCATCTCTTTCGTCTTTGTCACCCATGACCAGGAAGAGGCCATGGTCATGTCGGACCGCATCGCGCTGCTGCGGATGGGCGAACTGGAGCAGGTGGCTTCGCCGCGCGAGATCTACAGCCACCCCGCGACGGCGTACACAGCACAATTCATTGGACACACCAATCTGCTGCGCGGCGCTGTTCTCAGCCGCGTAGCACGCTGCCACTCGTTGGACTGGCCAGTTGGAATGCCGGACGGGCCAGTGCTGTTTTCTTTGCGGCCGGAGAATATTCGCGTAGTAGACCTGGCGGTAGGCAGCTCCGGCGTGAATGTCGTCCGCTTTCGCGGCCGCATCCGCCACCGGGCCTTTCACGGCTCCACCGAGCTATTGCAGGTCGAATGTGAGGATGGTCTCAGAGTGTCGGTGCGAACTGCCACCCGGGAGAAGTGGCACGGCGATCTGGAGCTGGAATTCTCCCCGGACGACGCGGTCGCCGTCCGCGAGTCGCAGGAGAGGATCTGATGTTCAGCCGCGCCTACCGGGCCGCGATTACCGTACCTCCGCTGTTGTGGGTGGCGGTGTTTCTGCTGGTTCCCTACGCGTTGCTCTTCTGCTACAGCTTCTGGTCGGTTTCCTCGACCCAGATGATCGTTCATTCCTGGACCCTGGACAACTACCGGGACTTGTGGCGCGTGAACGTCTATTGGCAAACCCTTTTTCGATCGATGTGGATTGCCGCCCGGGTCATGATCTTTTCCTTGTTGCTCGGCTATCCGCTGGCCTACTACCTCTCTTTTCATGCCGGCCCGCGAAAGGATCTTTTCTATCAGCTGGTGATTATTCCCCTGTGGGTCAGCTACCTGGTTCGCGCCTACGCGTGGAAGACGATCCTCGGCAGCGACGGCGTCTTAAACACGTTATTGCAGTACGTCCACCTGACAAAACATCCGCTGGAGTTCCTGCTCTACAGTCCGTTTGCGGTGGTGCTGACGCTGACCCATATCTACACACCATTTACCTTTTTGCCGATTTACGCCTCGCTTGAGCACATCCCCCGCAATCTGGTTGAAGCGTCACACGACCTGGGGGCTTCGCCTATTCAGACTTTCTGGCGCGTGATCCTTCCCCTGTCTATTCCGGGCGTGCTGGCGGGGGCAACCTTCGCGTTTGTTCTCAGCCTCGGCGACTTCCTGGCGCCGTTGCTGCTCGGCGGCCCCAGCGGGATCATGATTTCGAACATCGTGGTCAGCCTGTTCGGCGCAGCTTACAACTGGCCCCTGGGGGCGGCTATTTCGCTTTGCATGCTCCTGCTGGTGCTGGCATTGCTGTTTCTCTCGGAAAACCTGGAGAAGAAATGGAGCTTCCGATGAGGAACCCGAGCAACGGCAAGGCAGGCTGGCTGTCGTGGCACGCCTTCGCCGTCTTCGGTTTCCTTTATCTGCCCATCGTCACTTTGATCGTCTATTCGTTCAATGGCTCCGGGGTAGGTGGGTTCCCACCACGCAACCTGACCCTGGACTGGTATCGCATACTCTTCGCCGACGACGCCATCTGGACTTCAGTGCTGAACAGCGTGATTGTGGCTTTGGTTGCGATGGCGATCTCGCTGGCGTTTGGCATTCCAGCGGCGCTGGCCCTCGACCGGGCAAATTTCCCTGGCAAGGCGCTGTTCCGGCGTCTGGTTCTGCTGCCGCTGATTCTGCCGGGGATCATTACGGGGCTTTCTCTGCTGATGCTGTTTCGCGAAGGCGACATCAAGCTCAGTCTGACCACTATTGTCCTTGGCCACGGCACAGCGTTGATCTCGGTGGCGACTACCGAGGTGTTTGC
The DNA here is from genome assembly GCA_020073105.1 of Terriglobia bacterium. Classification (GTDB taxonomy): domain Bacteria; phylum Acidobacteriota; class Terriglobia; order Terriglobales; family Acidobacteriaceae; genus JAIQFW01. The sequence continues at coordinate 1,865 of JAIQFW010000109.1, read as the reverse complement.
CGGACTGCAGAAGCTTGATCGCGCGCAGGAAGAGGCCTCCCTCGACTTAGGCGCCAACTACTGGCAAACCTTCTGGCGAGTCACGATTCCCAACCTGCGCTTGTCGATCATCGGCGCGGCCCTGCTGATCTTCACGTTGTCGATGGATGAGATTGCAGTCAGCTTCTTTCTCATCGGGCGGGACAACACCCTGCCACTGGAAATCTGGGGAAGGCTGCGGCGCGGTATCACGCCGGAGATCAATGCCATCTCCAGCATTATTTTTGTGTTCTCGCTGATCGCCATTGTGATGTGGTATCGCCTGCGAAGGGAAGGGCGAACCGAGATCGCCGCCGAGTTGGTCGAAGCCGCGGCGCAAGGGGACTAGAAAATGGCCACGAATCGTAGGGACTTTATCAAATATGTTGTCGCCGGATCGATCACTGCCGGCTGCCCCATTGATCTTTCTTTATTGCACGCGGAGACGATGCCTGCGCCCGCGGTCGACGGGGAAGAGAACACCATTTGCCATCAAATTCGGGATGGCAAGAAATTTTTGCGGCCCCAGGTTTCCGCACGCCATGATTTCATAATCGTCGGTGGCGGAATCAGCGGTCTCACCGCAGCCTATCTATTGCGCGATCACGATTTTCTCCTACTGGAAAAGGAACCTCATTTCGGCGGCAACGCATACGTCATGGACTACCAGGGCATGGCCTACGCCACAGGTTCGGCCTTCATCTGGAGCGGCGACGACGCCTACCCGTTCGCCAAAGAGATCGGCCTCGAACCCCTTCCCGTCAACAACTGGGACGGGAGCATCATCAAGGGAGAATTCGTTCCGGACACCTGGGGCGAGGGACTCGACAAGCTGCCTTACGCCGCTTCCGTCCGTGAGAGTTTCAAAAAGTTCAAGAAGGAAATGCTGGCCATTGATCTGAAAAAGCGATCTGACCTCTGGGGCGTTCCCTTCTCCAAATTCATGAAAAGCCATGCGCCGGAGGTAAAGCAGTGGTGGGACACCTACGGGCCGTCAAACTGGGGTGCGACCAGCGACGACACCGCAGCTATGGTCGGAATCGGGGAGCTTCAGGGAAGCGCTTCTGATACCCGCCAGGACATTCGTTACACCTGGCCAGGTGGAAACGGCGCCATCAGCAAACGGCTAACGGAACTTCTGCTGGCGAACTCTGCAGACCACATGCTCGCGGGAGCTACCACAGTGTCGGTGATACCGGAACGGCAAGAGGTTCGAGTGACCTATATGCAGGGACGAGAACTGAAAGCGGTGGCCGCGAAGGCAGTCATTATGGCGTCGCCCAAGTTCATTACCCGGCGCCTGGTGCAGGGACTGCCGGAAAAACAGAGCGAAGCCATGCACAGGATTCGCTACATCCCGTATCCGGTCGTCAACCTGATCTTCGACAAACCGGTCTTCAACAAAGGATATGACACCTGGTGCCCGGGGAATACGTTTACTGATTTCATCGTTGCCGATTGGGTGGTGCGCAACCAGCCGGGCTATCAGCAGAAGTACAACATTCTGACCTGCTACACCCCAATGAAAGAAGAGGATCGCGGATATCTGCTGACCGAAGGAAGCACGCGAAAAGTCGCAGCCCGGGTGTTGGCCGACTTCCAAAAGCTCTTCCCCGGTTCAAATGTGGATCCCGTCGAGGTCCATATCTACAGGCGCGGGCATCCTCTCTATATGTCAACTCCCGGCCTTTATACGCAGACCCAACCCGTGGTCCGGCACCCGATGGACCGGATCTTCTTTGCCAATACGGACTCGGAAGGTCCGGAGTCGGGCACCAACAAAGCCATTGCCGCCGCCCGGCGCGCCGGGAAGGAAGCTGAAGATCGGCTGGCGGGGAAGCCGATGT
>JAIQFW010000108.1 GCA_020073105.1 Terriglobia bacterium | reverse complement strand
ATGGTGGCACGGATCTCTCCCACATTGGCTTCGGTTTGTTTTTGCTCGGCGGTGGCCCGGTCGTACTCCATCCGGGAGATGACGCCCTCGTTGACCAACTGCTGCATGCGCCCGAAGTTCACACGCGCAAGGTCGCGCTGCGCTTCGAGCGCCGCCAGTTGGGCCCGCTCCTGCCGGGTATCGAGTTCAACCAGCACATCGCCTTCGCGCACAAACTGGCCAGACTCAAAATTGATGCGCTCGACGGTGCCAGGAAGGTCCGCGCTGACCGTGACCCCGTGGACCGCCTCCATGGTGCCGATTACCGACATCGTCGCCGGCCACTGCTCCTGCTGGGCAACAATGCTGGTGACGGCTTCTGGAGGGGGCTGAAATGAAGCAGCCTGCACCGCCGACTGGACCTGCTTGAATTTTATGAAGCCCAAGGCCGTGACCAATACAACCATCACGCCCAGCATCAAGATCATTCTTTTGGCCATAACTTCCCCTTAGGTCAAAAACCAAGCGTTTGGATCTTTGCCGCCGCATTCATCCGCTTCTCATCACGGAGGAGCGCAGGATAAAATGCAATCGTAGTTGCCTATCTCGTGAGATGGGAATACGTGCTCGACTCCCGCCCCTGCTGTAAGGCCCAGTGCTCCAATTGGATTCAGGACTTGTGCGGAAGGATTCGGGCTAATTCGCTAGTGTCATCGTTGCTGACATAACAACAACTTATGGAAATCCCAAGGCCGCGAAGCAAATTGCGCCACACCTTTTTTCAAATCTCAGTAAGACTCTTTGGCATCAATGCTGTAAGAATTGGCAAGGGTTGTGTGCCGTCAATCCCTGTATATGATGAGTGCAATGCATAAATTGGGGCCGCTTTTGGCGATGGCGCTTTCTCTGACGACGATGATCTTGGGCGGGTTGTCCTACGCCGTCAACAAGTCTTTCCACAATGCTCCGGAATCGGCGAAGCAGTTGAAGAACCCCTATGAGGATACGTCCGAGGGTGTGAAGGCCGGGCAGCCGCTTTATCACCTGCGCTGTGCCAGATGCCATGGGGATAACGGGGAGGGATCGGGCAATATTCCTCCGCTGCGCAGGCATCTCAGCAGTGTGACTGCGGGAGAGCTTTTCTGGTTCATCACCAAGGGCAGCCCAAAGAATGAAATGCCTTCGTGGGCGGGCCTGCCAAAAGAACAACGATGGAAGATTGTCAGCTACGTCAAGGCGCTTAGTCTCGGGAGAACGGCAAGGCAGAGCACGCCAGATGCCGGCTCGAAGGGCATCACGAAGCTTAGCCTGCCGCGGGCGAAGCCACCCTTTATCGATTTTCGGGATGAGGAGCCCGGTAAGACACGGAGGATTACGGTTGCGGACCTTCCCCAACCGTATGCGACAAGATCGTCAGACAATGGTCCCAGGCTGGTTGCGCGGCCGACGGGCGTCTGGCCCAAGGCCCCCGCCGGGTTCAAGGTGGAACTGTACGCGGCCGGACTTGATAATCCCCGCCTGATTCGCCGCGCGCCCAACGGCGATCTTTTTCTGGCCGAGACCGATCCAGGACGTATCCGTGTTTTTCGCGGACTCACCAGTGACGGCAAGCCGGAACAAAGCCAGATTTTTGCCAGCGGGCTGTTCCACCCTTATGGAATCGCTTTCTATCCCCCAGGTCCCAACCCGCAGTGGTTATATGTTGGAAACGAGAACGCTGTTGTCCGCTTTGCCTACAAGAACGGAGACATGAAGGCGAGCGGGAAACCGGAGCCCGTCGTGGACCTGCCCGTCGGCGGCCATTCGACGCGTGCCCTGCAATTCACTCCAGATGGCAAGAAGATGTTCGTCACCGTCGGCTCCGGTTCCAATGTCGACGATCCCGACACAACTCCCGGGGAGAAGAACCGGGCGGACATCCTGGAGTTGAATCCCGATGGTTCGGGGATGCGCGTCTATGCCTCTGGAATCCGCAACGCCGGAGGAGGACTTGGGATAAATCCCAAGACCGGCGAGTTGTGGTGCTCGGTGAATGAGCGCGATGGTCTCGGCGATAACCTGGTTCCCGACTACATCACCCACGTGCAAGAAGGCGGATTCTATGGGTGGCCGTGGTGGTATATGGGTGCTCATCAAGATCCACGACACAGGGGAAAGCATCCGGAACTAAAAGACAAAGCGATTGTTCCCGATGTGCTGCTGCAGCCCCACAGCGCTTCGCTGGGGATTACGTTTTACGACGGCAAACAATTCCCCGCAGAGTATCAGGGGGACATCTTTGGCGCAGCGCATGGCTCCTGGAACAAATCGGTGCGGGCTGGGTACGAGGTCATTCGCGTGCCACTCCATCAAACCGGGCACGCCAGCGGCGAATATCAGGATTTCCTGACCGGTTTCGTTCTCGACAATGGAGACGTCTGGGGCCGTCCGGCAGGTGTGGCTGTGGCCTCCGACGGATCGTTGCTGGTGACCGACGACGGATCGAATTCCATTTGGCGGGTCAGCTATGAGGGGCGCTGACCCAACCGTCTAAGCAGCACCCGCCTCCAAAGCAAACCTAGAAACTGTACTTCAGCCCGAACTGCACCGTGCGCGGACGGTGTGCGGCGATGGGGTGAAGGAATGAACTACCGGTAAGGCAACTCGGGTCGCCCGCAGAGTTGTTCACTCCGCCGTAGCAATTGATCGTGTTGTTGGCCTGGTTCCCGCGATCAGGATCGTAGACGATGAATTGTGTATGGTTGAAGACGTTGAAAAACTCAGTGCGGAACTCAACACTGCTCCCCTCGGTCACCTTGAAATGCTTGAGAAGGGAGACATCCCAGTTCAAACGGCTGGGGTTGTTCAGAAAGTTGCGCCCTGCGTTTCCAAAAGTGAGGCCAGTCGGCGCTGCAAAGGCGGCCGAATTTCCTATGGCCGGGCCGATGCTCTTCGAATTTCTTGAGCCCCCACGAGGACTAGCGTGCGGATCCCCGATCACATCAGGGTAGGACCCGGCACCGACCCCGTTGGCAACGCCAGCGTTGTCCAGGACCGAGATCGTCCCGTCTGAACTGCCGCCGTTAATTACGCTGAAGGGTGTGCCGGACTGGAAAGTCGTGATGCCGGACAATTCCCATCCTATCAAAAACGCATGCCCGAAGCGTGACGTGACATCCGGGAGCGAATCCGCGCTGCCCACGTTGTAAGCCCAACGGCGGACCCTGTCCATGAAATGATCCAGCTTGTAGAGGTAGCTGATGTTCAATAGATGGCGCTGGTCGAAGTTGGAGCTGGCTTTGTTCGACGCCAGATCGAAGGAATTCACCAGAGTAGTGTCGGAGCGGTCGGAAGAGTCATCGATCGAGTGACTATAGGAATAGGACACTCCCAGCGTAAACGGCCCGGTGGCGTGACGAAGGGTCACTTGCATCGAGTGATAGCTGGAATCCGCCACATTCTGCAGCGAGAAGACCCTGCCGAGGCCCGGGGCAAACGTGCGCAGAAAGTTGGGATCCGGAACGCCGGTACCCGGTGTGCCGAAGCATGCGGCCTGCAGATTGATGAAGCCCGGCTGCCCCGGGGTGACCTTGGGAAATTGTTGGCCAGGAGTGATGATCGTTCCCGGATTGGGAAAAAGAGTGAAACTCTGCGTGTCATAACTGTCGCAGGTCTCGATGGTAATCGCCTGCCCTGGCTGGAATGGGTTCTGTCCAGGGGGCACCGGAGCCAGTTGATTGACCTGCAGGTCAGTCGTAAGGTGGGTCCCTTTGCTGCCGACGTAAGCGATCGTGGCCACAGTGGTCTTGTTGATCTGGCGCTGGACGCTGAAGCTCCACTGTTGTACGTAAGGCCAGATGGCCTTGGTGGGAACGGCAGTGACATTAAGCGGGTATGCCCCGGAGCCCCGGCACGGGCCATTCCCTCCCGGCAGCTGTCCTACTCCGCCAATGCAGTCGTAGCTGAAGGGACGGTTCTGGGTCATGTCCAGCACCAGCGGTGCGCTGCCTTCCAGAGAACCAGTGTTGGCTTCGTTGCCCGTTCCGTGGTGGAAGAAAACGCCGTAGCCGGCGCGGATGGAGGTCTTACCATCTCCGTGAGGATCGAACGCAAATCCGATTCGTGGCGCTGGATTGAACAGATGTCCCGCCATGCAACCGTCGGGCACTCCGTTGACGCCGCACCGCACCAGGCCGTTGGTAATGCGCGGATCGAGGTTCGCCGGATTCAGTGGAATCGGAGTGCATAACGTACCTGAGCCATCGCAGGTTCCCGGCTCCGCCAACCCGCCGGTGAAAGTGTCGATGGTCGTTCGGGCAGCCAAAGCCTGGCTGAATGCCGATGGCACCCAGTTGTATACGTTGTTGTATTTTTCGTGCCACAGCCCGAACAGGCTGATTCGCAGGCCGAGGTTCAGAGTCAGACGGTTGTTGACTCGCCAGTCGTCCTGGAAATACGGTTCGACTACGTTGTATCGGTTGAAGTAGTTGTGCTGGGCGCTGTCCTGCTGGAAATACTTGACGCCTCCCGAGGCATTCGGCCGAAAGCTGCCCGGTCCAACCAGAAAATCTGCGAAGGCGTTGCCAATGCTGAAAGAGCTGCTTATATTGCTGAAGCCCAGAATGCCCTGCAAGTCCCCGGTGTTTGCCCCCACCGCCTGGTTGAGCTCGTTGCGCTGGGCGATAACCCACTGCACGCCCATCTGCAGAGTGTGCTTGCCGATCACTTTGCTAATGTCATCGCGGAAGTTGTAGGTAGGATTCGCGTGGTGCCAGGGGAGATAACCGGGATCCACCGCGAAGCCGTTTCCACCATAGGCCTTATTGGTCCCCCCGATGACGATCCCGGGCATCTTGCCGCCAAATCCATTATTGAAGAGGTAGCCCATGGTCAGGCCCGCAGGCCGCTCCCATCGCGCTCCGTTGGAATCGATGTTCTGCAACGTGATGTGGTCGGTGGTGTAACTGAAAACGAACTCGTTCAGCAGCGTCGGAGAGATGGTGTTCGTCAGATGCACCAGCATGCTGAGGCCGGGGCCGGTGAACGCACTCTGCACGGTAGGAAAGTTGTTTTGCACCGAGCCCCACTGCGGCGTCAGGATGGTCGTGTTCCAGGAGTCATGAATGTAGCGAAAACTCAGCTTCATGCTGGAGGTGAGGTTGTGATCGATTTTCAGCAGCTCCTCCCGCCAGTAGGTGCTGGGGGAGACATCGGTCACGAAGCACGATCCAACGCTGGAATTACAGCCTTCGGTCGCATTGGGCAGCGGAATAATATTGTTGCTCATCAGGGCCGCCGCGTTGGGGTCGATGGGTATGACGTTTCCGGGATAGGTCTGGTAAATACGAGTCCGCTGGCCGGTCACGGGATCAATGCTGAAGTTGTTGGTGGGGATTCCAGGACAATCCGGAAATTTCGTGCGCGTGAACTTCGATTGGTCGCCCGGCAGTCCGTCGATCCCTGCGGTGGCGAACGGGCAGACATCGCTGAAGTTTCCAACGCGCTCGGCGACCGACGGGACGGCTTGGTTGTACGGGGTAGGCGTCCGCTCCAGGCGCCATTCCTCAGAGAAGAAGAAGTACGTCTTGTCTTTGCTGGGATTGTAGAGGCCGGGAATGAACAGTGGCCCCCCCAGCGTGAAACCAAAGTCGTTGCGGCGGTAGAGAGGCGTCCGGTTGGGCCGGTCAAAGTAATTGCGGGCATTGAACATTTCGTTCCGCAGAAACTCGTATGCATTTCCGTGAAACCGGCTGGTGCCAGACTTCGACTCAGCAAGCACCGTGCCCGACGCGGTGCGGCCGTACATGGCGCCGTAGTTGGAGGTGAGGACCTGCACCGAACTGAGCGCGTCCAGGCTGGGATAGACGATCAAGGTGCTTTGGTTCCCGTTGAGCCCGACATTCAGAACATCGCCGCCATCCACGTTGAACGAGTTGTACTCGACCCGGCCACCATTCACGCTGTACCGCACGCTGCCCAGCACTCCGACTTTGGCCTCGTCCTGGCCGGTCTGATTGCTAACACCGGGCGTCAGCGCGATGAGTTGAGTGAAGTTACGGCCGTTTAGTCCCAGGGTGACCAGTTCCCTTTGGGTGATGTTTCCCACAATCTGCGACGTCTCGGTCTCGACCTGGGAAACCTTCTGGCCCTCGACGTTCACGGACGTGGTCTCTATCGCAGGTTCCAATACGGCATCGATCGGGACGCTTTGGCCCACAGTTAATGCCAGGCCATCGGTGTGGAAGTCTTGGAACTTGGGTACCGAGACGGTCACGCTATAGGTGCCGGCGGGCAATCCCTTTACCACGTACTGGCCCTGATCGTTGGCGGTTGCCGTCCAGTTCTGCCCAGCGCTGTCGCGCACCGTGACCGTTGCTCCGGGAAGCACGGCTCCGGTTTGGTCGGTTGCCACGCCGGTGATGGAACCCCGTTCCGCAGATCGGGCTGGGGAAGGGCTAGTTTGTCCCGGCGCGGCTGCGGAGAGGTTTAGAGCAAGAAAACCTAGACACAACAACACTCTGGCGAATGGCGCGAATGGCACAAGGCTACCCTTCGTCTTGGGAGTCAAAGGCGTCACATAGTGCCAGACGGAATGTGGCGAAATGATGACGGAAAAGTTAATTTCAGATGAAAACCACAAGCGTGTAGCAGACGAGGGCAATCTGACCTCTTGCTAATTTCGCTGCTGCACTCCTCCAAGGAACGGGAGTCACTCCGAATGGGAATTCACCGGAATTTAACTTGGTGGTCGTTTTCCTGAAACAAATTTCGACGATATTCCCCCCGACTCGTTTTCACGAATCTTTGAGTCGTCAACTACACGGCTTCCCGGGTTGATGCCGTGCTGTGAGTCATGCTTTTTGCTGGGCCGCCTCACTCGTCCTGGCGTGCGGGTTGGAAGTTCCGCACTGCCGCAGCTCGACCACGGGGTGCTCCCCACAGCCGCGCAAATTTGCGCCACGAGGAAATTGAAATGATGAAACGAACTACAAGAACTGCGCTCTTGTTGCTCGCCCTGCTTATGTTTGTTGGACTGAACTGTTTCGCGGCGATAAAAGTGCAAGTTAATGCCGTTGGATCGACGGGCATGTTTCAAACCATGGCCCTGGGTGCGTATAGCTCAAGCTCATGCGGAACCAACATGTGGAGCAAGAAGAGCGGGGCCTCGGGAGTGGACAGCCGCAGAGGCGACATTCCGCTCCAGACTGCAAACATTTGGATCGTCTGGGACAACGCCAAGACAAAGGTGTGCGCCTATCTGGGCACCGATTCGATCATCGGGCAGCAGCTTTTCTTTGCGGTTCCACGCGCCACACTATCGATCCCCTCAAGTGAGATCGGGTCGAGTGGTGACAACCTTATTCCCACTGTCACCGACGTCCCCCTCGATGTCGATGTCTACAATGCACTGAACAACCTGACGTTCAATGCCGCCCCGACCGACGTTCGACCGGAAGATGCGTTCTTTCAGGCGCAGCGGGTCATCGCTCCACTGGATCCAGTCAATTACAACGGCCTGGGTTACACCGGCGACGGCCAGGTCGGCACGACCATCCTCAGTGCCTTCAGCAGCAAGAGCGTAACTCCGGTTGCGTACGCGATCAGCGGGAAGGACCCCATCAGTGGCGGCACGGTGAAAGCGTTCACTACGACGCCGGTGGGTGCGGATCCAATCGTTGTTTTTGTGAACACTCAGGACACGGCTGCAGGCGGTTTCGGCACATCTTCCTTTAACAACGTCAGCCGCTTTCAACTAACGGCTGCTCTCAATGGTACCTTCACCCGTACTCGCGACCTGAGTAACGTACCCGGGCTTCCGAGCATTGGCATGCAGGTTATACTCCGCGAGCCCATGTCGGGTACCTACACGACCGCAGAGTTCAACATTCCCCGCGACTTTGAAATCCACTCCACCCAAGAACTCAACGTCGACCCCAACCAGCCAGGCGGAAACCCGCTGAATATCGTTTATGCCAGCGGGGGGAGCCGGCGGAGAGGTATGGGCACCGGAGAGGTGGTCGCCGAAGTGGGAAGCATACCCGATGCAATAGGCTATTCGTTCTGGAGCACGGGAAACTTTGCCAAAGTTCTCACCACGACCAAATATCTCTCGGTCGACGGTGTGGATCCGCTCAATTATTCCTGGTACCAAACCCATGGAACGATCCCCAATTGCGTCATCCCGTGTAAGGGCCTCGTCCCGTTCGTGAACATCCTGAACGGCTCGTACCCGGCATGGACAATCCTCCGAGTGGTGACCGATGTGCCTGTGCCGGCTGGAGTTGCAGCTCTGATCAAGGCTGCGCAGACTTCGGCGATCAACGTCAGCCCGGATTTTGTTCCAGTCAAGAACCTACAGGTGTTTCGCTCCCACTTCCCGCAAGCCGGGTTCGCGCCCTCCAACGGCAATCCTGGCGAACCGACAGAGTCCGGGGGTGACGTGGGCGGTGCGGTGTACACGGTGCAGGGTGATAAGGACTACTTCAACGACACAGCCCTGCAAATCGTAGGCCAGAAACAATGACGGAAAAGCGGTCGGAGGCAGACTGGTCTGGGCTTGATTAGCCTGCCTCCACCTTGTCCCCGGGCTGGCGTGGTGCAGTATAAAGTTCGTTGTGGAAGCGCCGGACAAAGAGGTGTTCGAGGCGGCAGAGAAACCGGAAGACCTCGGCCCGGAGATTGCGAAATGATGGTCAGCGAGATCTTTGTTTTTAGCTCGCTGACCGTCGCTCCCCAGTTGAGTCCTGAATTGCTGCGCAGCTTTTTCGTGAACACCGATATTTTCAAGATAGGGACGCGGATGCGGAGCCTTTCCAAGAAACCCCGGAGTAGCTCGTTGGATACAGTTTTATGGTTGGTGCTGTTGGCCGTACCCTTCGTCGCCTGGGCACAACAAGTGGGTTCGGGACCGGCGCGACCGGCGATACACGCAGGGCGCAGTGTGGAGGACTGGAGTTCGCTGTCGCTCGCGGGCAGTGATTTGCATTCGGAGAAGCCAGTCCTCGGGGCAAAGGATGTTTATCCGGAGTTCACCCGCGAGCTTTTTCAAGTGCAGTGGCGGCTCGGCGACCCGATTGATCTGTATGTGATCCGGCCGAAGGGGGTGGCGAAGCCGCCAGTAATACTCTACCTCTACAGCTATCCTTCCGAGACCGACCGCTTCCGCGACAACGAATACTGCACTCGTCTCGTCCAAGGCGGATTTGCGGCGGTGGGGTTCGTTTCCGCACTGACCGGGCACCGCTACACCATGCGTCCCATGAAACAGTGGTTTGTGAGCGAGTTACAGGAGGCGCTGGGCAGTTCCGTTCACGACGTCCAAATGGTGCTAACCTTTCTCTCCTCGCGCAACGATCTGGACATGAATAGGGTAGGGATGTTTGGGACAGGGTCTGGTGCAACCGTCGCCATCTTGGCGGCTGCGGCCGACCCACGTATCAAGGCGATCGACCTGCTCGAACCGTGGGGAGACTGGCCTGACTGGCTGGCTCAGTCGTCGCTCATCCCGGAAGAGGAGCGTCCAAAGTACCTGCAGGCAGAATTCCTAAAGAAAGTTGCGCCCCTCGATCCGGTGCTGTGGTTGCCCCAGCTAAAGTCCCAACGCATCCGCATCCAGAACATCGCTGATGACACGGTCACGCCGACAATTGCCCAGGAACGCATAAAGTCCGTGGCTCCCGCTGCGGCCAAGGTGCAGCATTTCGAAGATGGGCAACGATTTTACAGCACGGCTTCCGGGGGCAGGATTTTCCGGTGGATCAAGGACCAATTTCAGGCCGCCCCTCAATCCCAACCCGCGGCGGACAAGGCGCCGGCATCCTCATCGAGAGCGGCGGACCGCGGAGCCGGGTCGCAATGATCGAATTTCTAATGGGGTAGTGGCCCCCCTTTTCTAGACCGTGAGGGAGAACGAAACACGTGGAAACTAGATACGTCGCACGACACCCGAATTGGAGCCTCCCAATGTCAAGGAAACTGTGGCGCATGTTCGGTCTCGCGATTGCAGTCTGCATGGCGGCTTTACTGGTCAGCTGTGGTGGAGCAACCTCCGCCCCGATCAGTGGCGGCACTGGCCTCGGCGAGGTCGTGGTCACGGTGACTCCCGCAACCCTAGAGGTGAAGACCGGCACCATGCAGACATTCACTGCCGTCGTTGACAACACCAGCATCGAGGGGGTGCAGTGGCAGGTGAACGGGATTCCCGGCGGTGGTGGCGACATTGGGACGATTGACAAAGACGGCAATTACACCGCGCCGCAGTTTGTCCCCATTCCCGCCAACGTCACTATCACCGCGGTCGCTAATGCAGACAACACCAAACACGGCAACGCCAGCGCCACCATCACCGGCACACTGTTCCCGGCCACGGTCATTATGTCTCCCACCACCGCTGCGTTACAGATCGGAACACAGGTGAAGTTGGCAGGTGGGGTGATTGGTCCCGCTGATACTACCGTGGTTTGGCAAGTGAACGGGGTCCCGAATGGAAACTCGACCGTGGGGACCATTACGCCAGGCAGCCACAACACCGCGGTCTACACGGCCCCAGCGACGGTCCCTAATCCGCCTACGGTGACCATCAAAGCAGTGTCCCATGCCGAACCGGACAAGTCGGCATCCTGTCCTCTCACCATCTCTGTGCAAGCGCCCACGGTGGCGACGGTCACCCTCACTCCGGTGGTGGCGGTCGCGCAAGCGCAAACCAGTTTTACCTTCACCGCCGACGTCATCAACGACAGTGACGACTCCGTGTATTGGGAAGTGAATGGCGACACCGGCGGTAGTCAGACCTACGGAACGATTGCTTCCGAAGGCGGCGGGACAGGAGTTTATACCGCCCCCGTGACGGTTCCTCTGGATAGCAACAGGGTGAGCATCAAAGCTATCTCCAACGGGCAGCCATCGCGGTCCTCGTCAGCGATCCTGTCTATCTCAGCGCCGCCTCCACTTGGAGTTAGTGTGACTATTGCGGGAGGGACCAGCGTCCAGATCGGTTCCAGCCTGTCGCTTACTGCTTCAGTGCAAAATGCTCCGACTCAAGACGTGACTTGGCAGGTGAATGGTGTTACCGGCGGCAACGCCATCTACGGCACCATCGTTCCGCTGTCGGGAAACACCGATCAGGCGACCTTTTATCCTCCGGCGCAAGTTCCGCCGCAGGAGACCGTAGTGGTATCGGCGATCCCCGCGGCCAACCCACAAATCGCAGGCACCATCCCGATCACCATCGAGCTCGCGCCGGTCACGGTCACGGTGAGACCGTCGAAGCTGCAATTGGGAATCACCCAACAAGCGGAATTTACCGCCAGCATCACCAACTTGAGCAACCAGGACGCTACCTGGTACGTGGGGCAAGGGAAGAGTTTTGTCCAGGGTGGGAACGCGACACTGGGAACCATATCGCCGTCGAGCAATGCCAACGTCGTGACCTATACTGCACCGGCAGCCGTGCCGGCGAATCCTACCGTTGTTGTCAAGGCGGTTTCGGAAGGCGTCCCGAGCGCCTATGGGACGGCGACTGTGACGATCGGCCTGAATCCTGTGATCACGGTTGAGATCACGCCTTCCGATCCACAGCACGTGCAAGTCAACGACAGCGTCGGACCGTACAGTGCGCTCGTATCTGGGACAGACGACCAGGACGTCTTCTGGTATGTCTGTTCAGACTCAAAGACCTGCTACCAGGATGGTAACGGCGTGCTCGGGACGATGATCCCGTATCCAGACGATTTTTCCAAAGAGCTCTATCTGGCGCCGCCCGTGGTCCCCAATCCAGCCACGGTTTACGTCGAGGCGAGATCGCAGTTTGATCCCACCGCCGTATCCAACTTAGACGCAATCACGATTCAGAATGAGCAGCAGCAGCCGCAAGTCAAGATCGACCCTCTCCCCTACCCGCTTCTACCGGGTGGAAACGAGAGTGTAAATGCCACTGTGACAGGCATCCAGGACCGCACCATCAACTGGAGCCTTTCGCTTCCTGGTGGCGGAACTTGCACGGCGGAGACCTGCGGCACGGTCAGCCCGGTCCAAACCGACAATGCGCCTACCACCTACACCGCGCCGCAGACCATACTGCAGGATCCCTACACGGTAAACATCACAGCTACCTCTAATTCGGTTCCCAGCGCGCACGACACTGCCCCAATCGTGATTACGCAAGATGCCGAGGCGTTTGTTGCGATCAGTCCCGCACAGCCTGACCCCATTCAGGCAGGCTCAGGTAACCGCATCACTTTCAACCTGAAAGTAACCAACGCGCCCCCGGATACAATCGTAAATTGGACGCTGGGCTGCATTTCGGAGGCGGATGATGGGCAGTGGTGCGGCAAACCCTTCAGCAACAAGGGAGACGAAATCGGATGTCTTTTCGGTGCTGACGGGAACAAACATTGCAGTTCAGGTGATAAATCCTTGAACCAGGCGGGGAACCTGGCCGTAGAGTATGGTCCGCCGCCCAAGCTGGGCACTGTGTTCTCCCCGAACGTTTGTGCCAGCCAGCCGGACGAGAACGGCGATGGGTTCATTCCCCTGGGTGTGGTGATGAATGCGGGCAACTGCCCCAACGGAATCTGCCGGGCGCAGGTGTGCATTGAGGTCACGCCGGGGAACAAGGTGTTGGTGCGGCCGCTTCCTTAGGTACAAGGAACGGTTGGGACAAGGCGCAGGCGCCCAGGCACTGCGCAAGTGCAATAATCTGCACATTGACAGTCGGGCTGATCCGGATTAGAGTCGCCGTGCAAACGCTGCTCCCCCTTGCGGTTCATGCCATTTGAGCCCCAGGAGTCGATCCTAATCTTCAGTGAAATCTAAAGGAGCCTGATTCATGACGCTACGCAGATTCTTGCCGTACGCAGTTCTGATGGTGGCTGGTGCGCTTCTACTGAGCCGGCCGGTTTCATCCTCGCAAACTGAAAAGATTTCCGCTCGTGTGCTCAACGAAACCGCCAATGGAGGCTCAACCGAAGCTCTGGTGGTCCTGGCGGAGCAAGCCGACCTCAGTCCGGCCTCCGCGCTGCAAGGCAAGTTGGCAAAGGGACGTTACGTGGTGAATACTCTGCGCGCGGTTGCAAACCGGACGCAGGGGCCGGTTCTCGATTTTCTTCGACGGCGGGGGGTGCCGTATCAGGCCTTCTACATCGTCAACATGATCAAGGTGACGGGCAACCGCGCGCTGATGGAAGATCTCGCGGCCCGGACGGACGTGGCCCAGATCGACGCCAATCCACATGTCCGCACCGCTCTGCCTCAGCCCACGGGCTATGACGTGGCCCCGGTGGCGCCAGTGGTTGAATGGAACGTCAAACAAGTGAAGGCGCCCCAGGTATGGAAACTCGGTCTCCATGGTGAAGGCATGGTGGTAGCGGGCGCGGACACCGGAGTGCAGTGGGACCACCCGGCACTGAAGAAACAGTATCGCGGCTGGGACGGCCACCAGGTGAACCATGACTATAACTGGCACGACGCCTCCCCGGAGCATTCGCCCACCCCGGTTGATCCCAACGCTCACGGCACATTCACCGTGAGCGAGATGGTGGGCTATGACGGCGGAAGCAACGTGATCGGTGTAGCCCCGGGGGCGCAGTGGATCGCGTGCCGGAATATGGATCCCAATGGTACCGGCTCACCGACCAGTTACACCGAGTGCTTTGAGTTTCTGATCGCGCCCTACCCGGTGGGCCATCCTGACCAAGGCGACCCAACCAAGGCGCCGGACTCGATCAATAACTCCTGGATCTGTCCCCAGAGCGAGGGTTGCTCGACCAACACGTTGTTAAAGATCGTGAACGCGGTGCGTGCCGCCGGGATCTTTCCGGCGATGGCAGCGGGTAACAGCGGATCCGGGTGTTCCTCGGTGGACACGCCGCCAGCCATCTACCAAGCCTCGGTGAGCGTGGGTGCGACCGACCGGTCGAACCAGATTGCCAGCTTCAGCAGCCGCGGGCCGGTGACGGCTGATGGCAGCAACCGTCTGAAACCCGAGCTTTCCGCTCCCGGAGAGGATGTCCGCGGTGCGGTACCTGGCAATGGATATTCGTCGGGCTGGTCGGGTACTTCGATGGCCGCTCCGCACGTGGCCGGGGGCGTGGCCCTCATCTGGCAAGCGAAGCCGGGCCTGGCGGGAAACATTACTGCGACGGAGAAACTCTACGCCAAGACCGCGCTGCACCTAAAGAGCAGTCAGAATTGCGGCGGCTCAGGACAGAACATTCCCAACAACGTGTTCGGGTACGGGCTGATCAATCTGTATAACGCGGTGAAAGCGCCGTAAGCCGTTGTGATGTAGGCCGGCCGTGCATTCGTCTGGGCATGGCCGGCGCTTTTTTCTTGTGCCGAAATTCTCAAGGAGCCTGATCTCAATGAAATTACTCAGAGTGTTGGGGTGTGCACTTCTGTTCATGCTGGCCGGTGTGCTTCTGCTCACCCGGACGATTTCTTCCACGCAGACCGAGAAAATTTCCGTTCGTGTCCTGAACGAAACCGCAAACGGAGGCTCGACTGAAGCTCTGGTGGTGCTGGCGGAGCAGGCCGACCTAAGTCCGGCCTCCGCACTGCAAAGCAAGTCGGCAAAGGGACGTTACGTGGTGAATGCGCTGCGCGCGGTCGCCGACCGGACCCAGGGCCCAATTCTGGAACTGCTGCGCCAGCGCGGAGTACCGTATCAGGCCTTCTATATCGTCAACATGATCAAGGTGACGGGCAATCGTGCATTGATGGAGGACTTGGCAGCCCGGTCGGATGTGGCCCAAATCGATGCCAATCCGCATGTGCGCGCTGCTCTGCCCCAGCCCACGGGGTTTGACCTGGCCCCCGCTGCGCCGAACATTGAATGGAACGTCAAGCAGGTGAAGGCGCCCCAGGTATGGAAACTGGGTTTCCATGGCGAGGGCATGGTGGTGGCAGGCGCGGACACCGGAGTGCAATGGGACCACCCGGCACTGAAGAAACAGTATCGCGGTTGGGACGGCCACCAGGTGGACCACGACTACAACTGGCACGACGCCACCCCGGAGCACTCACCTACTCCGGTGGACCCCTTCGGGCACGGAACCTTTACCGTCAGCCAGATGGTGGGCTATGACGGTGGAAACAACGTGATCGGAGTCGCACCCAGAGCGCAATGGATTGCCTGCCGCAACATGGATGCCAACGGCACCGGTTCTCCGACGAGTTACACGGAGTGCTTTGAGTTCCTGATCGCACCCTACCCGGTGGGGGGCAATCCCCGCGACGGTGATCCCACCAAAGCCCCTGATTCCATCAACAACTCGTGGGGCTGTCCTCAGAGTGAAGGCTGCTCAACCAACACCCTTCTGAAAGCGGTGAATGCGGTGCGAGCTGCAGGGATCTTTCCGGCGATGGCGGCGGGCAACAGCGGGTCCGGTTGTTCCTCGGTAGACACTCCGCCAGCGATCTACGCGGCTGCCGTGTCTGTAGGGGCCACCGACAGCGCAAACCGCATTGCCAGCTTCAGCAGTCGTGGGCCGGTCACTGTGGACGGCAGCAACCGTCTGAAGCCGGAGCTTTCCGCGCCCGGCGAAGGCATCCGCGGCGCGGTTCCCGGTAACGGGTATGAGTCGGGATGGTCGGGTACGTCCATGGCCGCTCCGCACGTGGCCGGGGGCGTGGCCCTCATCTGGCAAGCGAAGCCGGGCCTGGTGGGACAAATCACTCCGACGGAGAAGCTGTACGCGAAAACAGCACAGCACCTGACGAGCAGTCAGAACTGCGGCGGTTCGGGACAGAACATTCCCAACAACGTGTTCGGCTACGGGCTGATCAATCTGTACAACGCGGTGAAAGCGCCGTAAGGTACTTCCGGCTCTGGAGTTCCCACTTCTCCCGCTTTTGTGTCCAGTCCCACGACATGGTTTACAGAGTGTCCCGGGACATCCTTTACAGTTTCGGTTGGGAAGACTCGTCCGGCAACCAGCGATCGACGATCGTCGATCGCTGGTTGCCGAGGTCGAGTTCCCGCACCAGAC
>JAIQFW010000107.1 GCA_020073105.1 Terriglobia bacterium | reverse complement strand
GTGCAGGCCGAACGCCCACCCGTAGCCGCCCATCTGGTGTCCGGCGTGGGACAGCATGACGTCCCGCGGCGGGTTGCGGGTGGCCTTGCCCACCCGCTCCAGGAACGAGGTCAGCGTGAGACCGCACTGCATCATGGTTCCCTGCAAGCGTTACCTCCGGCAAGGCGCGGGGTCAATCGCAGCGGGGAATTTTAGCAGAGAAACGGAGCGGATCGCCTCCTTTTAGGTGGCACGGAGATCACGTTGTCGTCGCCGAGGCTGAGGCTGGAGCTCAGCTGGCGAAGCTTATCCTCAACTTTAGCTCGACCGCATTGGGCTTTCGCGGGACTACGGCCAAGATCTCGATATCTTCACTACGAAGGGCTTCGATGAATGGGAGCGGTATCTGTTCTTCCTTCAACGGGCCTGGTTCTTTGGTCTGGCTCTCGAAAAACTCATTATCCAGAACGAAATCCGCGTAAGTGAAGGTCATTCCCCACTTGCGATGTGCGCGCCGCAACACCTCGATCCTCGGTACATATTTCTTGGCTTCGTACTTGTAGAATGAGGCCCTGCTCACTCCCAACTCGCGAGCTGCATCCTCGACTCTCAGATTCCTTTTGTTCCTGTACTCTTTGAATTTTTGTGACACTTCAGCCATCAGTTTCCTATCGGCCAAGGTGTGGGGCTTCCTTCCGCGTTTTCGACCAGTTTTCAACAGGGCGTCTATCTTAATAGAAGTTAAGTGTAGAATTCTATTTAAATAGATAATTTATTTAAATAGAATTAATAAGAACCGCGACCACACGTAGGTCACGAAGGTCACAACGCTATGCTTGAACAGACCTTTATCCACATTCCCGGGGTCGGCAAGCGCACTGAGCAGGAGCTGTGGGCCGATGGCATCCGCTGCTGGGACGACGCCGATCGCTTTGAGAAGCGGTTCGGCCGTGTAGGCCTTCGGTTACAGCAGAAGCTCGACGACTACATTCCCCGCTCACGGGAAGCGGTAAAGCGCAAGGACGCAGCGTTCTTCGAGCGCCTTTGTTCGCTTGGTGAAGCTTGGCGGCTTTTCCCCGAATTCTCAGGAAGTTGCATTTACCTCGATATTGAAACCACCGGTCTGTCCACCGTCTTCGATACAGTGACAATGGTTGGACTGTACGACGGCCGGAAGTACCAGCTGTTCGTGGACGGGGACAACCTTCAGAAGCTTCCCAATCATCTGCGAGATTATTCGATCGTCGTGACCTTCAATGGCTCTGGGTTCGATCTGCGTTTCTTGAAACTGGCCTTTCCCAATCTGGTCCTGCCCCCAATTCATATCGACTTGCGATGGGTCACCCGCAAACTTGGAATGAAGGGTGGGCTCAAGGATATAGAGACAAAGCTAGGTATCCGCCGGCCGTCAGAGGTTGAAGACCTGGGTGGGTACGATGCAACCGTCCTTTGGGCGAAACATCTGCGCGGGGACAGGCACGCATTGAATCGGTTGATACAGTACAACACCGAGGATGTGGTGCACCTCAAGGCAATCATGGAAGTTGCCTATGATCGCCTGTCCCGGCAGGCCAATGAGAAGCTCAAGACTTCTGCAAAATCCATCTTCAAAGGCGTTTCTGAGCTGCCTAAAACGCGGCGGCAAGGGAAGCGCTCTGCTCCTGCCAGTAATCCTGAGGGGTTAGTTCCGCGTCTGCTCACGCGGTGCCCGGATGTGGGCAGAGCTCCGCGCATCGTTGGCATCGACCTGACTGGTAGCGAAAAGCGTGCTACGGGCTGGGCGCTAATGGACGGTGCCGACGCGGTTACGAAGAGTTTGAGCACAGATGACCAGCTCTTTGCCGAAACCCTAGCTGCCAACCCAGATCTAGTTTCCATCGATTCTCCGCTCTCGCTACCGGAGGGCTGGACGGACCCGGATACCCCTTGCGGTCGACCCATTTACCGCAAGTGTGAGCTCGCGCTTAAGCGGATGGGCATTTCGGTGTTCTGGTGTCTGCTGCCCACGATGAAGGGCCTAACGACTCGTGGCATGCGGCTCACGCGTAGGCTGCGGGAAGCCGGGTTAAAGGTTATCGAGAGCTACCCTGGCGCTGCTCAGGACCTGCTCGGCATCCCGCGCAAAGGCTCCAGCCTCGAGGAGTTGAAGTGGGGCTTGTCCCGTGCCGGCATCACGGGTGAGTATCTACACGGAAAAGTCACTCACGATGAGGTAGATGCGATCACCTCGGCATTGGTCGGCCTATTTTATCTTGCCGACGACTACATCGCCTTGGGCAACGCTGCAGAGGACTACCTGATTGTTCCGCGGTCGTTGCGGATCAATTATGGGAAGCTCGCGGATATTTTGGCTGCGACGGGCTTAGATCAAATCCCCGGAGTGGTAGAATTCCCCGTCGATGCCCGAGCAAAGCTCCAAGCGGCAACCTAGTCGCCTAGTCGTCGGAATCGCTGGGCGCATCGGAGCGGGCAAGACCTCGGTCGGCAAGTATCTAGAATCGCGATACGGGTTCTTTTACATCCGTTACAGTCAGGTACTCTCGGACTGGAAAGCCAGAGATCCTGAGAGTAGGGCCCACCTCCAGGAAGTCGGATGGGAAGTGATGGAAGGGGGCGAGCAGGTGGAACTCAATCGCCGGTTGGTCGCGCGCATAGAGGCGCAGTCACGCTGCGCTGTCGACGGGTTGCGCCATCCCTTGGATGAGGAAACCCTCAGCCAGGCATTCTCTCCCGATTTCTATCTGCTGTACATTCACTCTCCCGAAGAAATCCGGTGGCGACGGCTTCATGAGCATAGGCCGGATCGATATCCTGACTTAGAGACGTTTCGCGCAGTAGATACCTATCCGGTGGAGCAGCACATCGATTTGTTTCGCGGTCACGCGGATGCTATTTTGGAAAATAATGCGTCGTTGCAAGCGCTTTACGCGAACGTCGACGCCGTGCTTGAAAAGCTTCAGCAAGGAGACCAAGCGTGAGCCTTTGGGTGGTAGTTGGCGGCCAATACGGTGGTGAGGGCAAAGGGAAGATCTCCGCGTTCATCACTCGCCAGGAAGAAATCGACATCTGCGTTCGCTGTGGTGGGCCGAATTCGGGACATTCCTTTGTCAACGATGACGGCCAGACTGTCTTGCTCCGGCAACTGCCAACGGGCTACATCCGGCCACAAACTCGATTGCTGATTCCTGCCGGAGCGCTCATCGACCTTGAAGTGCTGAAGTCTGAACTCGACATGCTCGGCCTTGATCATCGCCGGGTGGGTGTGGATCGGAATGCGATGGTTATCGAGGAGGTCGACAAACAACGCGAGGTGTCGCTTCAACTTCGGGAACGGTTAAGCTCGACCCTCTGTGGTGTGGGATCGGCAGTCGCCCGCAGGGCGCTTCGGGGAGCGGATGTGCGAACGGCTGGCATCGCAGCCAAAGAAGTCCCCTGGCTGGCTGAGCTTGTTACAGACGTTAGCGAAGAAGCCAACGTCGCTCTGGATCGCGGTAAGAGGGTATTGGTGGAGGGCACGCAGGGGTTTGGGTTGTCGCTCTATCACTCCGACAGTTACCCGAAGGCTACGTCGCGGGACACCACGGCGGCAGGATTTCTCAGTGAGGTCGGATTGAGTCCTCTGCTCGTAACCGAAATCGTGCTCGTCTTTCGTACGTTTCCGATTCGCGTTGCTGGGGACCAAGCGGGCCCAATGAAGGATGAAATCACTTGGGAAATCCTGCAAAGGGAGAGCGGCTACCCGCATCCGATTCAGGAAATGACCACGGTCAGCAAGAAGGTGCGAAGAGTTGGTCGTTTCGATTGGGACGCAGCCGCGACAGCATTTCGAGTTAATAGACCAACCAAGATCGCCTTAAACGGCCTCGATTATCTCTCATATTTGGACAGAGGTATCCTCGTGGCATCAGGTCTCTCGAAGGGGACAAGGATGTTCATAGAACAACTCTTGTGCCGCTGCGATACGAAGACACTTTATTTGGGTTGTGGACCGTCTTTGGAGGATGTTTCCCACCACGACGCCCTAACAATCGCAGCGGCTGCCACAAAAGAGTGCGTGGCTACCTAGTAATTGGAGCGAATGGTTCCGATGGAAACTCACCAACCCGACTGTGCGCAATCGAAGAAAGCGGAGTGGAAGTTCTGTGACCCTGAATCAGACGGGGATCGGAAAGGCATGTTGCTTTCCGATCAAATCGACAAGTTCTGCAGCCACGGACTACTGATCTCCAAGAACTACGACCGGGGCCACCTGCGTCCTGCTGCGTATACGCTCACGATCGGCAATGCCTACGTTGACAGTTCCGGCCAGATTGGGAGCCTTTCGGAAGAAAAGCCGTTCCTTGAGATGAAACCTAATTCGATTGTCTATGTAACCACGGCTGAGGAACTGGATTTACCCCATTACGTTGCCGCGAGATTTAACCTTCGGGTTAAATGGGTGTACAAAGGTATCCTCCTCGGCACAGGCCCCCAGGTCGAACCCGGTTACCGAGGATTCCTGTCTTGTCCTCTATACAATCTTACGAACCGCCCAATGCGCATTCGGCTGGGTGACGAGTTTGCGAGCATAGACTTTGAGCGCACGACTAATTTCTGCAGCGGGAAGAGCCCTGCGGAGATCAAGTCAAACGTAAAATGCGGGGAAAAAGTCGACGAGGTCTCTTTTGATGGCCGGACCTACTTGCTGTTTAAGGACAAAGCATACAAACCTCTGCAACACCTTCCCGACTACGACATCGTCAGTTCTCTGGTTGAGATGCAGAGGGAGGTACGTAACTGGAGGAACATAGGCATCGGTCTTGTTATCGCGTTCGTCAGCTTGGCCTTAAGCATTGTAGGGCTGCAGGTCCGAATGGAAGGCAACGTCATCAACAGCGCGAAGGACGTCGCCAAGCTGCAGACTGAGTTGCAGCAAGCGCAGGAGCAGATCACCTCCTTGCAAAAGCTTGCCGTGACATCGGGATCGATTGTAGCGGCACCGTCAGCAGTGAGCAAGGCAAAGGATTCCGGCAAGTCGGGAAAGTAACCGTTACCCTACTGAATCAGCGTCCCGTTCGCCGGCGCCTCATCCGGCGGGATCACCACGGCCGCCGCCACGCGGTCTCCCGGCTCCAGTTGCAACAGCCGCACGCCCTGCGCCGCCCGTCCGGACTCGCGAATGGTGCTCGAATCCATGCGGATGATCTTGCCGTACTGGCTGATCAGCATCACTTCGGAAGCTTCCGTGACCTGCGCAATCCCCACTACCTTGCCGTTGCGCTCCGTGGTCTTCACGTTGATCACGCCGGAGCCGCCGCGTCCCTGCAGGCGGTACTCGTCTGCCGGCGTTCGCTTGCCGTAGCCGCCTTCGGTCACAGAGAGAATCAGCGTGCCCTTCTCCGGGACGAGGTCGGCAACCTCAGCAGGCGCATCTTTCGCGGGCACTGGGGCCACCCCTGGCTTCGTCGTGATCGCCATGCCCACGATGTAGTCACCCTTGTCGAGGTTCATGCCACGGACGCCGAACGCCGGGCGTCCCATGGAGCGCACGTCGGACTCGTCGAAGCGAATGGCTTGGCCGTCATGCGAGGCGAGGAAGACGATCTGGTTGCCGTCGGTCAGTGAAACGCCGACCAACTCGTCGCCTTTGTCGATGCCAATCGCGATGATGCCGCGCGACATCACGTGCGAGAAGTCTTTCAGTTCGGTCTTCTTCACCGTGCCATTGCGGGTGGCAAAGAAAATGTGCCGGCCTTCTTCATCCAGGTGGCGCACTACCAGCATGGTCCGAACGGTTTCTCCCGGCTGCAATGCCACCAGGTTGCCCACGTGCTTGCCCTTTCCGGCAGCGCTCACGTCGGGAATTTCATAGACCTTGAGCCAGTACACGCGCCCGGTGTTGGTGAAGATGAGAATGTAGGCGTGGGTCGAGGCGATGAACAGATGCTCGACGAAATCCTCGTCGCGCGTCTTCATGCCGGTGCGCCCCGTGCCTCCGCGTCGCTGCATGCGGTAGGTCGAAATCGGCGTGCGCTTGAGATAGCCGCCGTGGCTCACCGTGACCGCTACCTGCTCGTCGGCGATCAGGTCTTCGAGCATGATCTCGGCGGCTTCGTCTTCGATGCGGGTACGGCGCTCGTCGCCATAGAGCTTTTTGATTTCTTCCAGCTCTTTGATGATCACGCCGCGCAGCTTCTTCTCCGAGCCCAGAATCGACTCGAACTCTGTAATGTTGTCGCGGGTCAAACCTAGCTCTTTGGTGATTTCGTCGATCGAGAGCTTAGTCAGGCGGTGCAATTGCAATTCGAGGATGGCGTCCGCCTGAATCGCGGTGAACGGCTTTTCCAAGTCTGCCTTGGGCGCGCGGCCCGTGAGGTTGATGTCGATCTTCTTGCCGGCAAAATACGCAACTAAACTGTCTCGTGCGTCGCCGCGGTTGGCGCTGGCACGGATGATGGTGATCACGTTGTCCAGGTGGTCAAGCGCCTTGAGGTAGCCTTCGAGTATGTGTTCGCGATCTTTCGCCTTCTGCAGCAGGAATGCCGTACGGCGCCGCACCACGTCGACGCGGTGGTCGATGAAGTGCCGGATGGCCTGGATCAGCCCCATCTCCTTGGGCTGCGCGTTGACCACCGCCAGGAAGATCATGCTGAAGCCTTCCTGCATCGAGGTGTGCTTGAAGAGCTGGTTGAGCACCAGCTGCGGTTCGCCGCCACGCTTCAGCTCAACCACGATTCTCATGCCGTCGCGGTCACTCTCGTCGCGGATGTCGGAAACGTCGTCGATGACCTTGTTGTTCACCAACTCGGCGATGCGCTCGACCAGCCGGGCCTTATTCACCTGATAGGGAATTTCGGTGACAATGATCGCCTGCCGTTCCTTGGTGATGTTCTCAATCGCCGCTTTGGCGCGCATCATGAAGCGGCCGCGACCGGTTTTGTAAGCTTCGAGAATCCCCGCTTTGCCATGGATGATGCCGGCGGTTGGAAAGTCCGGCCCTTGCACGAATTTCAGGATTTCCGGCAGCGTGGTATGCGGATTGTTGACCAGCGTGATGGTTGCGTCCACGATCTCGGTCAGATTGTGCGGCGGGATGTTGGTGGCCATGCCGACCGCAATTCCGTTCGATCCGTTAATCAGCAGGTTGGGAATGCGCGTGGGCAGAACCGTCGGCTCGCTGGTTTGCTCGTCGAAATTCGGGACGAAATCAACCGCGTCCTTTTCGATATCGACCAGCATCTCCTCCGCGATACGCGTCAGGCGGCATTCGGTATACCGATACGCCGCGGGCGGATCGCCGTCGACCGAACCGAAATTTCCCTGCCCATCAATAAGGGGATAACGCAAACTCCAGGGCTGGGCCAACCGCACCAAGGCGTCGTACACCGCGCCGTCGCCGTGCGGATGGTATTTCTTCAACAACTCTCCCACCACGCCAGCGCATTTGCTGTGCTTGCGGTTGTGCAGCAAGTTCATGTCGTACATGGCGTACAGAATCCGCCGATGCACCGGCTTCAATCCGTCGCGCACGTCGGGCAACGCGCGGCCGATAATCACCGACATCGAATAGTCGAGATACGACCGCCGCATCTCCTCTTCAATGTTGACCGGTTGAATGTTCAGCGCGCCGGGACTGCCGCCATCGCCGGGAGGAGGTGTCAAAGGAAGCTCGGGATTCTGTTCGTCTGCCATAAAGAAGCTATTGGCTCCTAGCTGTTAGCTACTAGCTTGCGATGTTGCTCAGCGTCGTGGAACGACACGGTTTTAGCCCCGCCGAAAAAACCCAAGCCCTTGTCATTCCGAGCCGCTCGGAGCCGCGTTCACGCGGCGAGAGCGTGTCGAGGAATCTGCTTTCCGATTCGCTTCGTGCACCAGCTAACTGATTGTATTTACAGGATGTTAACTGCGCTATTTGTAAGTCGAATTATACCATGAAAAGCTCTTCTAAGTGGCCCCCTCTTTGCGCCGCAACCGATGGCAATTACGGTACACTTCCGAGCCATGGAATCTCTGCAAGGCAAGGTCGCACTCATCACCGGCGGCAACCGCGGCATTGGCGCGGCGGTCTCCCTGGCTCTGGCCAAGATCGGCGCCGACATCGCAGTGAACTTCCGCTCCCGCTCCGACGAGGCCGAGAAAATCTGCGCAGAGATCCGCAGACTCGGACGGCGCGCCCTCGCCATTCAGGCTGATGTTTCCCAGCCGCAGCAGGTTAAGAGCATGACCGCCCGAATCGAGCAGGAACTCGGGACAGTGAGCATCCTGGTGAACAACGCCGGAGTCATGCGGCCACAGAAACCGGAGGACATTACCGAAGCTGACTGGGACGAGCACATTAACGTCAATCTGAAGTCAGCGTTTCTCGTGACCCAGGCGGTCCTTCCCGCCATGCGCGCGCAGCATTGGGGCCGGATCATCAACATCTCTTCGATCGCGGCGCAGATCGGCGGCCTGGTCGGCCCGCACTACGCCGCCGCCAAGGCCGGCATGCTCGGCATGACCCGTGCCTACGCTTCGGTGCTGGCGAAAGAAGGCATCACTTCAAACGCGGTCTCGCCGGCGCTGATCGACACCGAGATGGTCCGCGCGAACCCACGTGCCAATCCCAGCTTGATTCCGATTGGACGATTTGGCACCGCAGAAGAAGTTGCCGCGGTCGTGGTTATGCTGGCGCAAAACGGCTACATCACCGGGCAGACCATCAACGCGAATGGTGGGTGGTACCCGAGTTGATCACAAGACAGTCTTGGCGAACCCGCGGGCGGTTACGGCCTAGTAACCACTTCGCTCGGTCCGGCGGGCAGGACAAACTTCACGCCGTTTGCATCGTTCAACTTCACCGTTGCGGGTAGGTCGAGGGCGGACAGTTGAATGATCTCGGTCCAAGAACCAGTTCGCACGTAGTCGCTGCGGGCGTAGAGTGCTCCTCGCGCGATCACGTAGTCGGAAACCTCTCGCTTGCGGCCATCACGATAAACCAGAACCGCCGGCGGGAGCTCGGCAGGCGTCGTCTTTGTGTAGGACTGAGAACGAGCAGCGTAGCTGACACTGTGGGCAGGTTCCAGCGCCGCTTCGGAGTAGTCCGGCACGTCGCTCCGAGCGGACGCCACACCTCCGCTGCGAACGAAACGGTCTCCTTTCCACTCGATCAGCAAAGGCTCGGCGGGCGGTTCTGGCGCGCTTGGCTTCGGCGTCACGATTACTGGCGGGGAAGGAAGCTCGTAGGCCAGGGATACAGGTGGCTCCTCCGGGTAGAAAAAGGGATCGCCGAACAACAGGGGATGGTGGCGGTGGAAACCAGAGTGCAGCCGCACGTTCCCTGCGCCGCTATATGCCGGCGTGATTTGCCCGCCCATCGGCGGGCGCCCCCACGACAGCATGGTGGACGGTGACATTTGCGCCATTGCAACCTGCACGCAGGCAATGCTGAGCAGGGCGAGAGTCAGCCACTTGAACATGGAGTCAGTTCACTCGGGAACTTGCGGGAACCTGGAAGTCGATGCCACGGTCGTCGTTCTGATTCACGGTGGCGGTCAGATCGAGATCGGCCAGGGCGATCTTGCGGCGATGGCCTTCCGTCAGGTCGTAGAGAGTAGCTCCAACGATCGCGTAGTTTCCGATCTCCAGCTGGTGGCCATCCTTGAAAATCAAAACTGTCGCAGGTTGATCTGCCGCAATTTCGGGTTGGGGTTGGGTCGTGGCGGATGCGGCTGGCTCCGGCTCACGCTCGACGGGGGCCTCCTCGGCTTGCCGCTGGGTTGCCCCCGAACCACGCCGGTCGAAGATAGTGGGGCCGCCGTTGTATTGCTCCTCGGAGGGATAGTTCTCCGCGTAACCCTGGGTATCGTAGTTGTCGGTGTAGACGAAATAGGGAACGGCATAAACCGTACTGCCGAACGGACGGTGCGGACGGTGATGGGGACGACCTCCAACCGGGTGGCTTGTGGGAACCCCGAACCAAGGCCGGCTACTGGGAAATGCTGGATTGAAGCCGGGAGTGTAGCCGCGTGGCCCGAGCGAGGTCACGCTCGGTGAGACACCGCTGATGGCATGCCCGCCAAATCCCATGGAAGTGACCGAGGGCGGCGCCCCATGAATCTGGGCGCCCGCGTCAACCCCCACTGTGGCGGCGAACACCATGAACACAAAACCAGCCACCAGAGCCTGTTTCAGCCGGATCACGAGGTCATCATACTCCACTTTGGACAACATGGCCCACGCCCTCCCGGGGGAAAGTCCTACTTATTAGAACCCCGGCTCAGGGTTGTGGTTGCAAGGAAAATCGTGCCTGGACCCGGAACCGTATTGCCGTCCTAAGCTGTCGTGAATCAGAGTCTTGGATGTGCCGTCCTCGGACTTCGGCGCTGCAGACTTGGCTGTGTTTACCCTCCTCTCACCCGGGCCAGCTCCATCAGATTCCACAACGCATTCGCCGTCAGTAGACCCCAAACACACGCCGTCACTACTGCTCCCTGTCCTGTCTCCAACAAATCAGCGGCGATTCCCGCCACAAAAACGAACAGAAACGGCACCGCCATGAGCAGGAATCCGTCACCAGGGTTGTGAGGCATGCCCAAACCCAAGGTCAGAAAGGAAATTGCCATCAACAACGGAGCGGTGTTGCCAAAGTATCTCGCACGTCGCCAGAAAAAATAGACCACCAACGCCACCGGGAACATCACCAGCAGTGTTGGGCCGCTCTGGCCCACCTGACCCAGGACTCGCTGATAGGCGCGCGGCACGGTAAACGCCTGCCAGGTCACGTCGAAGAAATGGGCGTGACGAATTCCCTGCCAGAACACATCCATGTGAAAAGCGTATGCGGCACAGAGCAGCACGAGCGCCACGCAGCACGCGGCCACCCAGATCACCAGCACGGCAGCGCGTCGAGTCGGCGCGACATAAAGCATGAAGGCAAGCGTGATTGGAACCAGCACAATGAGCGAAAACTGGCACCCCACCGCCAGCGCCAGCGACAGACCCAGCAGGAGAATCCGCCGCCAGTTCCACAGCACGACCTCGCGCGGAGCGTACAAGGTGTGGGCCACGGCAATCGCTGTAAATATCGCGCCAAAGGTTCCCCACGCCGCACCCATCTCGGGTTGGGCAAACCACAATGTACTCGTCCGGAGGATGATGGGCGAGAAACAGTACAACGTCAGCGCGATGTAGCCGCCCGCGTTCCCATACAATCGGCGCGACACGTACCACAGCGACGCCCCCAGCAGAACGCCGAAAACGATGTAGGGCAGCCGCGCCAGCCATCCCCAATACGGAACCGAATTCGTCTGCGTGGCGCCTGGCCAGCGAAGCAGTCCGACGGAGGCCAGCAGATACCACAACGGCGAATGGTTCGGATCGTAGCCCTCGTTCTGCTGGACCTCGGGAGGGGGGAAGGTTCCAGCCTCGATGCGATCTGTGGTGGGGGTCCCCGCAACCGACTGCCCGCGCCACTGCAGCAGGCCCTCTTCTACGCGGAAGACCTCTGATGAGTTCGCTTCGAGGGGGCGCGTGCCACGGATCAAGAGCCAGAAGCACTGCCCCATGAGTGCCAGCAGCAGCAATCCGGCCAGGAATTGCGGTTGCCCGAAGCGTTCGCGCGTGAAAAACTTGCTCATGAGGGCAAGGCGAGTGTTTTACCATTTTTCGCGGTCGATTGGGAAACCTCAACCGTGGACGAACTAGAGCCAAACCGGACCACGCACCCCGGTGGCAGTCCGGAACCGCCGTCGCCGCCCGCGCCACCGTCACTGGAGAAGGTGCACACCGTATTCCTCGGACCTGAGGGCTTACGCCCGGGGTGGGGCGTGTTCCTGTACCTCGGCATGAGCGCGATCCTGTTCTTCATCCTCGTGGGGCTGAATCGACTGGTTGCTTCTCGTAGTGCTGGCTTCCTCTGGGCACAGCTCGTTACCAACGTCGTCCTGGTGGTAGCGTCGCTCGTCCCGGCGGTGGTCATGGGAGCGATTGAAAAACGTCCCTTTGCGGCCTACGGGCTCCCACCCCAGAATGCATTTGGCAGGCACTTTTGGATTGGCGTGGCTTGGGGAATGGGGGCGCTCGCCGTGCTGATGCTGGCTATGCGTGGCTTGGGGGTCTTTTCCTTTGGACACCTCGCCCTCCACGGCATCCGGATCTTCAAGTTCGCTGCGTTTTGGGGTGTGCTCTTTCTTCTGGTTGGCTTTTTCGAAGAGTTTGTGTTCCGCGGCTATACGCTGCACAACCTGAGCCGTGCCATTGGCTTCTGGCCTGCCGCCTGGGTATTTTCGATCATCTTTGGGGCCCTCCACCTGGCCAACCAGGGAGAAGCTTGGTTGGGTGGGCTGGCTGCGGGTGGGATCGGCTTGTTCTTCTGCTTCACCCTTCGCCGTACCGGAAGCCTGTGGTTTGCCGTGGGCATGCACGCGTCGTGGGACTGGGGAGAAAGCTATCTGTACTCCGTTCCTGACAGCGGTGGCGTGGTAACCGGCCACTTGTTGAATTCTTCGGTGCACGGCTCACGCTGGCTGACCGGCGGCTCCGTCGGCCCGGAAGGCAGCGTGCTGGTGTTCGTAGTGGTTGGGCTGGCGTGGGTGGTCTTTGACCGGATGTACCCCGGCAGTCAGTCCTGCCGGCGCAACTGAGAACTGACAGCTGAGAACCGGGAACTGGTTTTCAAAGACGATTCCGATCGCAGTCTGTCGGCGGTAAAGGCAGGGTCTCCGCTCCGTTGGCGCCGGAGACCCTAGTTCTTCTACCACGAATAGTGCACCGTGTAGGTAATCACCGCTTCCCCATCCGCTGCGATCGCGACCGGGAACTCCGTCGTTTGCGCATCGGTCTTGCGCGATACCTGCGACTGCTCGATCAGCTTCCAGTTGGTCCAGCGATACAGGTGTTCAACCACGCGGACATTCACCGCTTCCTTCTTGTGGTTGCGAACCTTGATCTCGAACGTTTCGTCCATCCAGTTGTGGTTGGAATCAACCCGGAAGTTGGTGCGCTTGCGTTCGCCGACCACATCAAAGGCGTTCCCCGTATACACGCGGATGGTCTCATCTTTGGGCGTGTGGTCAATCGTGTTTTCGCCGACAAACTCCAGATGACCATCGGTATCACGGCGATAGAACCGCAGTTTACCCTTGGGTAGCGGAATGCCGAGGTGGTTGGTCTCCGCGTTCTTGAATTCCTCCATCACCCAGACTTTCGGATTCGACTGCGTGCCATAGCTGGGTTCGTTCCGAACCTGTTCAGCATTGTAATAGCCGTACTGGGCGATTTGGGCGCCGTCATAGACATATATCCGCTGGCCGTGAATGCTGGTGGCGCGCACGAATTCCACCTGCTTGGTTTCCTGGTCGTGCAGAGTGGTTGCGCGCTGCAGGGTGTAGAGGTGGAATTCATCGAAGGACTTCTCGCGGACTACCGGTGCCATAGCAGACGCTTCGTCCGCCATCTTAGCTGCGCCGTAGGCCCGTGCGCTGAAGCTTGCCTCCTGAATCTTGTTCACGTCACCCGCCAGCAGCTTGATGCGCGCATTCTCAAACGTCTTGCCGCTCTGGTTGCGCATGGTGACCCAGCCGATCATGTCGAGCACGTCGAACTTGCCGTTGGATTTGTCCGAGACCACCAGATTGTAGTCCGCCTGCCAGTTCATGCCCCCGCTGACGTAGGAAATCTCCGCGTTGAATTTGCCCGGGTCGTTGGTTTCGAGCAGCCAGCTTAACGTCGGCTTCAGGATTGAATCGCCGGTCAGCGCGGGAAACAACGGCTGCCCGGGCAGCCCAAAACGCAGGATGCCGTCGACTTCGACCAGCGGCTGGGTGTAGCTGGGCTGCTGGTATCCATTGGCGTAGGTGGTGCTGGGAATGTATCCACTGCGGATAATCTTCGCTTTGACGATTTCCTGGTTCTCACCGCGCTGCACCAGGAAGTCGATGGTCTTGCCCTCGTAGAACGAAAGCAGCAGTTCCTGAGAGATGGGATCGTTGCGGTAGTTCTGCTCCAGGATCTGCAGCGCGCGCCCGTTGGGATCGCGCAGGATCACTGAATCCGGTTCCAAGTGCGCGGCAATTCCCGCAAATTGCACGTGATTGACACCCGCCTTCAAATCCATCGGCAGATACTCGCGGGCAACAAAGAAATTCTGGTTGTAGATGGTCAGCGCCGGTGCGGTGTTTTCCTCGGCGGTTTTGTCCTGCGCCACTCCCAGCCCGCACAGGCAGCACAGAATCAGCAGTAGCTTCTTCATTGAGTCTCCCCTTTTTCTCTCGGGCGGAAGGAGGAGTTTCCCGCCTTGTGAGAAGAACGGGCTGTGTTGGGAAACTTGCAAAACCCGGATCAACCACAGAGGACACAGAGTGGCACAGAGGTAACCGGAAGTAACTTGCCAGCGGGACGGCCTAGTGGGATTGCAACGCCCCCTCGATTGCCTCAGCGAATCTATCCGCCGCCCCCGCCGACGACTTCAAGAACAGCGCCGGCTCCAGGAGTTCGAGCTCCATTAGAAGAAATCGTCCGTCGCACTCCACGCCGTCCACCCGGGCATAGAGCGGGACGCTCTCGACCGCCGCCACCGCGCGCCGTGCTGCCTCGATCACGGAATCCGGGGCCTTGGTGGGAATTTCGCTGCCCCCAAAATCGTGCTGCACGCGGAAGTCTCCGGCTTTGGGCCGCTTGATCACGGCATGACTGAACTGCCCGGCAAAGAAGACCACCGACCATTCCCCGCGAGTGATCACCGTGTCCATAAACTGCTGAACCATGGCGCCCGGCCCGCGCAGCAAGGCATCCAGCAGCTCTTGCCCCCCGTCCGCTGCTTTCTTCGTCGTCACTTGGGTGCGGTACGCGGTTGCCGACACTCGCGGCTTCACCACGGCCTTCTCCCATCCCAGGTCGCGCATCTTGTCGGCGAGCGAGAATCCCGCCTCGGGCCAAACCGTCGGCACGATAGCTACACCCTTGCGTTCAAGACCGCGCAGGTAGATCTTGTCGGCATTCCAGCGCAGCACTGAGGGCCGATTCCAGACCCGTACACCTGCCTGCTCGAGCCACGCAACCCAGCGCAGGAAATCTTCGAGCCGCAGGTGATAGTCCCAGCAGGAACGGATGATGACCGCATCTGCCGATGTCCACGGAACACTGGGATCGCTCCATACTGCAGCCATAGCCTGAATCCCGCGGTCAGCCAGCGGACGAATCAAGGCTTGATCGTCTTGGGTAAGTTTGGGAATGGCCTCGCTGGTGGCGCAGAGGACGGTCTTCATGGATGAATGGCCCGCTTCCCCTGTGTGACCCTGTGCCCTCTGTGGTTGTTCGAGACGAAGGGCGGCCATTGGCCGCCCTTCTGGGAATCCGCGTTCATCCGCGCAAATCTGCGGCGAAAAGTTCTAGATGTCCAGATTCTTCACATCCAGCGCATTGTCTTCGATGAACTTGCGCCGCGATTCCACGTCCTCGCCCATCAGCGTGCTGAAGATGGTCTCGCACTCGGCGATGTCTTCGAGTTTCACGGAGAGCAGCGTGCGCCGCTCCGGATCCATGGTCGTTTCCCAGAGTTGGGTCGAAGTCATTTCGCCCAGGCCCTTGTAACGCTGGACGACATAGTCTTTGCGGCCTTCGGCCAGAACGTAATCGAACAGGTCCCGCGCCGTAGACTTCTCGACCGACACAGGCTCAGCCTTCTTCCTGCCCGCGGCTTTTCCTGCAGCCGGCTTCTCTTCGCCTTCGGTGCCAGCTTCTTCCGCATCGCCGTTCTTCGGCGCACTCTTGGCAAGCGTCTCCACGACAAACGGCGGCTCGAGATACGCCTCAATCTGCTTGAACTTGGAGAGTAGCTGGCGGTACTCGGCGGTCGAAGCCAGCTCCCAGTTGATCAGGTGTTCGGCCCCCTGCGAGTTCACGTAACGAACTTCCCACAGGTTGTGCTCCTCGTCGAAGCGGCTGCCGACCTCTTTGAAGCTCCGCTCTTTCTGCAGCTTCTTCAGGTCCTTTTCCAGTTTCTCAATCTTCTTGGGCGCGGTCTTCTTGTCGCCTTCAAAATCCACCCGCTTTGCCAGGTCCAGCTTGGGCAGAAGCTCGGTTACGCTCACATCGCGCAACCGCTTGTCCACCTTGTCAAATAGCACAAGATATTCGTTCAGCACGGTGATGAACTTGGCCAGCGCCGCGCCCTCCAGC
>JAIQFW010000106.1 GCA_020073105.1 Terriglobia bacterium | reverse complement strand
GCGGACATATCCTGGATAACACCGATGCCAAGGTCATCGTGGCCGCGAATGGCGGCTCGGACCTGATCTACATCCCTGACCATGACCCCGGCCGGTTGCAGCAGGTTGTCAGCTTCCTGACCCAGCAGGACTACGTCGGAGGCATCTTTGTGGACGATGCTTTCGGCGCCATCCCGGGCACGCTTCCCCTCAGCGCAATCAATCTGGTGGGAAGTTCTGTTCTGCCCAGGCCGGCGATCGCTCTCAACTTCAAGACCTTCTATACCGAGAGCAAAGGGCTCCAAAGTGCGGTGCAGATTGCGGATTCGGGGTTGCAGGAAGGGCAGGGCATGCATGGTTCTCTCGGCCGCGACAACACGTTCAATAACATGGCGGCGATGGGACCGGATTTCAAGCGATACTTTGTGGACAAGTCTCCTGTCTCCAACGCCGACATCGCTCCCACGTTAGCCGCGGTCATGGGCTTGCAGTTGCCATCCAACGGAAAACTGATGGGGCGTGTGCTGCAAGAGGCGTTGCGGGGTGGGCCCCAGCGGGTCCCGTTTGAACGGCATGCCACGGTCTCTGATGGAGCCAAGGGAAGGAGCACGGCTTTGTTTTATCAGACCGCTAGCGAGCAGTTGTACCTTGATGCAGCCTGCTTCGGAGGGGCAAAGGATTGGAAGACTTGTAGGCAGTAGCCACTGATTCCCCGCTCTTAACCAAAGCCCCCAAGTGTCCGGGGGCTTTCTCTTGCCTCCTCCCCGGCCTGTCGGTGCGAAGCTGCTGGAACCGCGCAGGAAGAAAGCGCCTTGCGGAGAGGAGATGTGGCCGACTGGCTTGCGCGGCGAGGGACTCAGCCGCGCTTGGAGACCAGCCTGAGCCCGTCAGCTTGCAGAATTCGCTTGATTTGGTTGCGGGCGTGGACGGCCCAAGGGCCCGTGGTATCGAGCTTCACGTATGCCTGCCAGTGTTTCAACGCCTTGCGTGGTTCCTTAATCTTTTCATACGCCAGCGCTACGTTGTAGTGAGCGTCCCCGTAGGTGGGCGCCAGTTGCAGTGCTGTGCCGTAGGCCTGGATAGCCTCCATCACCCGGCCAGTTTCATCCAGCACGTTGCCCAAGTCGAAATAGGCCAGGGCATAACGGGGATCAATTGTGATGGCCCGGCGATAGTGCGCCTCCGCCTGGACATATTCCTGCCGGTTGTAGTGGAGTGTCCCCAGATTGATGTTCGCCGCGGCATGGCCGGGATCCAGTTCCAGCACTCTTTGGTACGCGGCAATCGCCTGAGCCTGCGTGGTTGGATCCTCCTCGAGTGAAATCCCGTGGGCGAAGAGTTCAGCCACATCTTTGGGCTCGGGCGCGGGCTTCGGGACCGAAGCCGAAGTGCTGGCCACGACCGTGTCACGCGGAGCGAAGTCGAACATGAACTGGCCAGCGATGGGTTCGAATACCTTGCCAGCGTGGCGGAAAGCGACGCGCCGTCCGGTGGTGAAGGCCCCGGCTTCGAGCAGCGGATTCTCCATCCCGGCGGCTTGCTTCTGCATCGCGGACAACGATTCCCGGATCACTGCGGGACGCACCTTGCGCGCGCACAGATCGCGGACTTTCTTGACTTGCAGCAGGTCAAAAAAGGAATAACTCTCGGTCGCGGACACGAGTTCGGCTTTTTCCCACCCTGCCAACTGTCGCGGCGTGATCCGTAGAATCCGGAGCAGGTCTGCTCGACTGTATCGCACGGTTTCCTTGGAGATCGCTCTCGCCACATTATCGCCAAGCGGAAATTGTGTATGCAAGTGGAAATCCGTCCCTAAGGGAATCAGAACCAGCAACTTGCAGCGGGAGTGGTGCAGAATCCAGGCCTGGGTCCGATCCTGAGAGAGTCAAGCCGCAAACTGCCTTTGAACAGGCCGTTAACAAACATTTAATATTCCCCCGCTGCGATCAACTACCTCTCCGGCGTTATCATGTGCTTTCCATGGTCGGTACCCGACGCAAAACCGCTCCGGAGCACGGCTCGACCGCAGAGATGACTGGTCTAGTCGAGCAGTCCTGCCTGGTGGCCAAGGATGCGGCATTCAATCTCCGCGATTTTCTCGAGAACTCCTCCAACATGGCGTTTATTGCGGTGAAGGACTGCGAGAAAGAACTGGATCGCATGGAGCGGAGAATCGATGAGCAGATCACCAGCGCCATAACCCAGGTCACCGAAGCTGAGGCTCGGGAACTGCTCGCTTGCCTGAAGTTCATTATCGATCTGGAACGTATCGGTGATTTGACCTGGTCCGTCACCCAGCGCTTGCAGCACTTGTCCTCGCGGCTCCAGAAAGACGACCGCCGTGACCTGATTGCCATGGCCGAGGTATTGGAGAAGATGCTCACAACGGTCCACCAAGGCTTCATGAACCGTAACCTCGAATCCGCCAACTGGGTGATGAAGACTGATTCGCAGATCGACCATCTTTGCCACGCGGTTTTTCGTCGTCACCTGGATAGCAAGGACCGCAGCCGCGACTACAGCACCAACCTGCTGCTGATGGCCCAGGCCTTCGAGCGGGCTGGCGACCATGCCAAGAACCTCGGCGAAGAGTTATTTCACCTGGTAGAGGGCCGTAGCATGCGGCACGAGCCCAAGCGTCCAAAGGGCAGCCGATCGGGTTCCTAGTACCGCGCCGTCCCGCGCAAAGCTGCTACAATTTGCGGTTCTCCCAAGTGACAATCCTGGTCGCTTCCAATTCTTCAAGATGTGAAGGAGCCGCTCTCATGTTCTCACTCCGGAAGTGGTTTGTGT
The DNA here is from genome assembly GCA_020073105.1 of Terriglobia bacterium. Taxonomy (GTDB): domain Bacteria; phylum Acidobacteriota; class Terriglobia; order Terriglobales; family Acidobacteriaceae; genus JAIQFW01. Next base: position 21,053 of record JAIQFW010000106.1, on the reverse strand, counting down.
TGTTGGTGCTGTGCTGTGCCTGCCTGGCATTGGGCCAGACGCAGGAAGGGCGCTTGCTGCGCTTTCCTGACATTCACAAAGACAAGGTTGCTTTCATGTACGGCGGCGATTTGTGGCTGGCGTCCAGTTCCGGCGGCGTTGCCCGGCAGATTACGTCGCACCCCGGTCGCGAATTATTTCCCAAGTTCTCGCCTGACGGAAACTGGATTGCCTTCACCGGCCAATACGACGGCAACTTTAACGTCTATGTGATGCCCTCGGAAGGTGGGCAGCCCAGGCAGTTGACTTTCTACCAGGGCGGTCCCCCGCTCAGCGACCGCATGGGCATCAATAACATGGTGCTGACCTGGACTCCGGACAGCAAGCGCATTCTGTTCCTGTCGCGGCGGGACGCCTCAAATGGCTGGACCAAGCGGGCCTTCAGCGTCAGCGTTGATGGGGGTTTGCCCCAGGCCCTGCCCGTGGACCAGGGCGGCTTGACGTCGTTCTCTCCGGATGGGACGAAGATCGCCTACAATCCGATCTTTCGCAATTTCCGCACCTGGAAGCGCTATACCGGCGGTCTGGCGCAAGCTATCGCCATTTACGATTTGAAGAACAACACCATCGCAGACCTGCCCCACACGGAGTGGACCGATACCTTTCCCATGTGGCACGGCAACACCATCTATTTCACATCAGATCGTGGCGCCGAGCACCGCCTCAACCTGTACAGCTACGATCTGAATACAAAACAGATCGAGCAGCTCACGCACTTTACCGACTTCGACGTGATGTGGCCCAGCCTGGGACCCGACGCCATCGTGTTCGAGAACGCCGGGTATCTCTACACCCTTGATCTGCAGTCCAAACAGCAGACGAAACTCGCTATCTCTGTGCCTGGCGAGCGTGACCAGAGCATGAAGCACTGGGTCAGCGTGAGCAAGCTCATCACTGACTTCGATATTTCTCCGGAAGGCAATCGCGCTGTATTCGCCGCGCGGGGCGATGTGTTTACCGTGCCGGCCAAAGACGGCAGTATCCGCAACCTTACCCGTACCCAGGGAATTCGCGAGAAGTCCGTGGCTTGGTCTCCGGATGCGCATTGGATCGCCTACGTTTCCGACCGCACCGGTGAGGACGAAATCTACGTTGCTCCTCAGGATGGAATGGGCAAGGAGCAGCAGATTACCAGCGGTTACAAGGGCTTCAAGTTTGCTCCGATCTGGTCGCCCGACAGCAAGAAGATCGCCTGGTCGGACAAGGATTTGCGCCTGTGGTACGTGGATATCACTGACAAGAAGCCGGTCGAGGTGGACCGGGCGAAGTATGGGGAAATCGTGAATTACTCCTGGTCGCCCGACAGCAAGTGGCTGGCCTACGACAAACCTTCCGAGAATTTGTTCTCCGTTGTCTACCTGTATTCGCTCGCAGAGAAGAAGATCACACCCGTCACCACCAGCATGACCAACAGCCTCGGTCCGGTCTTCGATCCCGATGGAAAGTATCTCTATTTCCTGTCTGACCGCGACTTCAACGAGGTCCTGGGGAACATCGACTTCGAGTTTGCCAATCCCAAGACGACGCGGGTGTATCTGGTCACGCTGCAAAAAGACGAACCCTCTCCTTTCAAGCCGCAAAGCGACGAAGCAGGGGTGAAGAAGGACGGAGCGTCTGCCTCTGGCGAAACCAAGGAAGCCGGAAACAGCGCCAAGGAAGAGTCCAAGGATAAAGACGCCAAGGATAAAGACAAGGAGAAGGAGAAAGAGAAAGAGAAAGAGAAACCCAAGGAGGTTCGCGTCGATCTCGACGGAATTCAGGATCGTGTGGTCGCCCTGCCCACGGACCCAGCGGTGATTCGCACCCTCGCCGCCGCCAAGGGGTACGTCTACTACTCGACCGCTCCCATCCAGGGGCTATCGGGGCCGATTCCGGGCGAACCGTCCGCGGTTCACGCCTACGATTTCAAGGAACGCAAGAACAAAACCGTCATTGAAGACGTGGAGCGCTACGCACTGTCTTTTGACGGCTCCAAGCTGCTCTATCAAACCGCCGGCGAGGGCGAGAAAAAGTACGGCATTATCGATGCCAAGCCCGGCGACTCACCGAAAAAGACCAGCGACGGCGCCCTGAACCTCGGCGGCATGAAGGCCGAGGTTGATCCTCCACAAGAGTGGAAAAACGTATTCAACGAGGTTTGGCGGCAGGAACGCGACTATTTCTTCGAAGCTGCCATGAACGGAGTCGACTGGGAAAAGGAACGCGATAAGTACGCGCAACTCCTTCCCTACGTGGCTGACCGCTACAGCCTGACTTATGTGCTGGGCGAGATGATCGGAGAGCTCTCCAACTCGCACACCTACGTAGGCGGTGGTGACTATCCGGATTTGCATCCCGTAAACGTCGGGTTGCTCGGCGCTGATTTTGATCTCGACCCGGCGAGCGGTGTGTATCGCATCAAGAAGATCTATCGCGGAGAGAACTGGGCCCCCGACCTGCGTTCTCCGCTGACGGAGCCGGGCGTCAACGTGAAAGAGGGCGATTACTTGCTGGCGGTCAATGGCCGCTCGCTACGGTCCCCTCAGGACCCCTATGAACTGTTCGTCAATACCGCCAATGAGACGGTCACGCTGACCGTAAACTCGAAGCCCTCCGAGGACGGCGTCCGCAATCTGCAGGTCAAGCCGATCGCCAACGAAGGCCCTCTGCGGGAACTGAACATGGTGGAGACCAACCGCAAGAAGGTCGATGCCGCCACCAACGGCCGCGTGGGCTACGTATATCTCCCCGATATGGGCGACGACGGACTGAACGCCTTCGTCAAGCAGTTCTTCCCGCAAATTCGCAAAGAAGGGCTCATCATTGACGTCCGTTACAACGGCGGCGGATTCGTGGACCAGTTGATCTTCGAGCGGTTGCGCCGTGTGCTGGCGGGTATGGACGCGGCGCGCAACTGGGAGAGCGGCACCGTTCCACCGGTGGTGTTCCACGGCGCCATGGCCTGCGTTACCAACCGCTATGCCGCCTCCGATGGCGACATCTTCAGCTACTTCTTCAAGTACTACAAGCTGGGGCCACTCATCGGCGAGCGCACCTGGGGTGGAGTGCGCGGAATTCGCGGCCAGTTTCCATTAATGGATGGCGGCTTCATAACGCGGCCTGAGTTTGCGCGTTACGACCTGAGCAGCAAATGGGTGGTCGAGAATAAGGGCGTGCAGCCCGACATCGTGGTGGAGAACCGTCCTGACCTGGTGGTTAAGGGACAAGACCCACAACTGGAGAAGGCGATTGAGCTGGTGATGAAAGAAATCCAGGCCAATCCCAAGAAGCTGCCGCCACGGCCTCCGGACCTCCCGGCGTATCCCGAGGGGCCAGGGATGTAATGTCGTGCGCATCGTGGAAGGGGATTGCCCCAAGGGCTGCAGAAAGAGGCCGGTTTTGGGTGGAGCGGCGCTTTAGCGCTGCATTAACGCCTCTATCTCAGTACGCGCTTTAGCGCCTGAGGTGTTTGCTCCGGGCAGGAAAAAGGCTGGAGCCGACGATCGGACTTGAACCGATGACCTGTCGATTACGAATCGACTGCTCTACCAACTGAGCTACGTCGGCCTGAGTCGATTCTAAATGTGGAGAAGGGAAGCGTAAAGTGCGGGGCTTGAATGTAGAAGCAGTGTCCTGCCCGTGCGCAAGGAAACTCCCTAACCCTTGTCATTCCGAGCCGTCCGGAGCCGCGCTTTGCGCGGCGAGGAGGTGTCGAGAAATCTGCTCTTTCTCGCCATTTCTCTACTTATTGAAGCGAGATATCCTGCATGTATGTTTTATGGTACACAAGAAAACGATGGATACGTGCGCGGACGATCAAAAGGAGTTGGAACATGAGTAAGGAAAATATGGGATCGAGCATAGACGACTTCCTGAAGAAGGAAGACATCTTCGCTGAAGCGCAGGCGGAAGCCATCAAGGAAGTCGCAACCTGGCAGGTCGCCAAGGCCATGAAGATGCAAAGGGTTTCCAAGGCGACGGGAGAACTGCTTTCACGCAAGCCGTAGGAGCAAAGCAGAATGACATTCTGGGATGAAGTTCTCGCCATCTTCATAGGCGATGTTCTCGCAAGCGTGCTCCTCATTGGGTTGTACGTCATGATTCAGTGGTTCCTGCGGGCCACGGACGTCAAGGTTGCTTACAATTGGAGTTTCATAGGCCCAAACTTCTATCCAAATTTCGATATAAGAAACCGCTCGGAGTCGAGGACCTATCTGTTGGCGAACATTGCTTACACGAAGAACGACGGCAGAGACAAGGTTTGGTTCGATAACGATTCGATCTGGGATGAGGAGTTGAGACCCGGAAGTATCCGAGGGCGTAAATTCAAGATCGCACCCGTCAAAGGTATCACTACACCCCAAGAAGCAATGGGACTGGAGGTCACAGTTCGCTTACAGAACGGCAGGGCCTTTTGGCTGAGAGGAGTTGGTCCGGGCCAAATGAAGATGGGGCGAACTCAACGCATCGCATTCTGGTTGCGTGACAAGTTCGAGAAGGCCGCAATACCCCTGGAGTAACTGTCAGCATCAACCGAGAATAAGTTCGACCATCGAGCCGACTGTCTTCTGGATTTCAATCGCTTGTCGCATCGTTTGGAGGAACTCTTCGGTGCTAGGAGCCATGTTTATTCCGTGTCCGGGCGGTAGAGTGGGCGAAGCGAGGATTGTCGTCCCTGTGAAAGCGTACTGATAGCCACCACCATTCTTGCCAGCCCGTCCAAGCCATTGAGTGAGGGGAACGGCTCCCATCAGATTCATCCGACGCACATCGGCGTAGGCTGGGTCGTAAACGACCTTGTATCCCATGAGCATCGCCAGGGTGACCGTAGATTTCAGGTCTTCATACGCAGGCTCACGCTCACGCCGATACCTGAATCCTTCTCTGGCCCACTCCTGCATCGCAGCGTCCGCCCTTTGTTCCACCTCGTACAGCTTGCCTGTCGCAATTTCGCTCTGAATGCCAGAGACGAGCTTGGTCAACATAAAGCCGCTCTCATTTTTGATTGGATGAATCAGCAGATGACGAACTTCGTGCGGGGAGTTACTCCGAGCATCTTTGACCATCGTGTGCAGTGTGGGATAGTCGTGCATGCTCCCGATTCTGGGCTAGTCAATCGGCGAAGTCAAACTCCGAGATCGGCCCGCATCGCCTAGAACATGTGACCCAAGGAAGCGTAAAGGACGGGCCGAAACCCTGGCCCGTCCCCTTCCCCAGACTACAGGAGAGCAGAAATTACTTTCCTTTGTAGGTGACCGGGCTGCCAAATCCGGTGCACTGGTCCCAGCCCTTGCCTGCCGGACTCCCGTTGCTTCCCACGGTGATGTCCCTCCACCACTTCTTGTATTGCTGCGCGTTGCCGTACTCTTTGTAAAACTGCGTCAGTGCGGCCGTGGTTGAAGGGGCGATCCTGCCGGCGGCATTCACGATGCCGGCCAGAACCGGTGAGGAGACGCTGGTCCCGCCCACGACGCACCACCCCCCGCAATAGGTGCTGCTGTACACGGCCACGCCCGTGCTCGGATCGGCCACCGCAGAAATGTCGGGCGTGCCACGGAAGTTGCCGACAATACTCTTGATGATGTCCTGATACTTTGGCCGCGGCTCCTGCTTGCTGATGCCGCCTCCACTGTCGGACCAGCAGGTCTCCGCCGTTGCATTTCCGTTCCCGTCGCGATGGATGGTTGTACCGCCCGCCGAAACTACATACGGCGAGGCACTCGGATACAACGCTCCCCAACCCCAGTCTCCGGAAGCCGCGAAGAAAGCAACGGAAGCCTTTTGCAGGTACTGATCATACTGTTGCTCGTTGGGCGGCTCGCTGCCGATCTGCACCACCCAGCTATTGGAGATCTCTCCCCCACCCGCCGCAGCCACCAGGTCGCCAGCCTTTTGGTTGGCCAAAAACATATCAATCCCAGTTTCTACGGCGTAGATTTTCGCATTCGGTGCCATCGCATGGGCCCACTGTAGGTCGAGCGCTTCTTCCAGGTCCCAGCCGGTGCCTGCGTTGCTCGGGCAGCCTCCCTGGTCAATGCAAACCTCTTGGAAGTCTGCGACCGGCAGTCCCCACTGCTGGGAAAACTTGTTCAGGTCAGCCTGTTCTTGAGCGTAATGGCCGTATTCGATTACGGCGATCGCGCCCAATCCTCCCGTGGGAAGCAAAGTCGTCCCAACCAGCGGGCAACCCTTGACGGTTTTCGTCAGCCCATAAATGCATGCGATGGAGGCCGGTGTCTCGCCCCGCGGCTGCGCCAGCGGTAGATTCGTGCCCTCGGGGATGAAAACATACAGGGGTGTGCGCGGAACGCCTGGGATCCCTAGAGTGCTGGGCGGCGAGACCACGGTTCCTTTCGCCGGCGAAGCCTGTGCGTTCGTCAGCGGCGTGAGTGCGAGTAGCAATACAGTGACTAGAGTTAATAGCAACACAAAATTGCGTCGCATAATTGCTCCTTAAGTTTGATTGGAAGGTCGCGACGCGCTGCTCACGGAAGATTTACAACTCAGTAAGCCAAAAATTCCTGAATGAAGAAGAGCAAACTCGCTCGGAACGGATCGCAAGAAGCGCGCCCGGCATTCCGCTACGAAGTTTAGCACCGAGAATTTTTCTTGCAGAGATATTTTTGCAGTGGAAAACGATCGTCAATAGTTGAGAAAGGAAGCGCGTCTTCCATGTCCAAAAACAAGGGACCACCGGGGCGGCGGACTTGCTCCCCGCCGATTCCTGGATCTGCAGCCGCGGTTTTCACTCCCCCGGCAACTGCTGCGCCAGATAGTTGGCAATGCCCATGTCTTTGATGGATTGCAGCTGTGCCTCGAGGTAGTCCACGTGCCGCTCCTCGTCCTTGATCATGTGCTCGAAGAGCGCCCGCGAACCGTCGTCCTTCATTTGCACGCAGACCTTCACCGCCTCGTTGTACTGGCGCACGGCGTCGTGCTCGTCCTCGAGGTTGATCTTCATCTGCTCGGGCACGTTCTTGCCCAGCCGGGGCTTCAGGCCAACACCTACATCGGGGATGCTGTCGAAAAAGATGATGCGTTCAATCAGTCCTTCGGCGTGTTTCATCTCCTCGATGGCCCGCGCCTTGGTACGGTCGCCAAGCTGCTTATAGCCCCAGTTGTTGCACATCTCGGATTGCGTCATGTACTGCACGATGGCCGTCAGCTCTGAGCCAAGGGCCGCATTCAACTGCTCGATGACCTTTTCGTTTCCGCGCATCGTTTCTGCTCCGCGTCGAAAGATGAATTTGAGTTCGCCAGCATCTTACCTCAACCGCTGCGGGACCGTCGTTGGCGCTCTCGAAACTGGTTGACTTTGGCGCGGTTGCCGCACATCCGCATATCACACCAGCGGCGGCTGTGGTTCTTGCTGGTATCGAGAAACAGGAAAGTGCAAGTTGGTGACGCGCATTCCCGCACGCGAGCGAAGTCGCCGCCAGTGATGATTTGAGCGGCGCTGAGCAGAATGGGGAGAATGATCCCTTGCGTGGGGAGCGAATGGGGGTGCCACTGCAGCTGCAGGTTCCCATCCTCGTCCACTATGCCCGGGACGGCGGTTTGCTGGCGGAGCAGGGAATTCAAGTCCCGGACGTGTTCCTGCCTGGGCCTCCGGGCGGACGAGGTGAAGATCTCCCGCAGTTGTGTGCGGATCTGCTTCATTCGCCCCAGGGCATCCCGCCCCGCGGCCGGATGACTGTGGAATCTTCGTTTCATACCCGAAACACCTTGAGGAGTGAGCACCTTGGCCGCCATTGCCCAGGAAAGCAGGTCGTCCGCCGTCGTCAGATCGTCGCCCGGATCGCTCGCGCCGTAGCAGTGCACAGTGTTGATGAAATCCAGGCAAAGCGCGCCGCCGATGAATTCCCAGGATTTCGGCATGCTGAAAGTGTAACCTGCAAATATTATATTGACAAGTTACATGTGTAACCTGTTAAAATCAATATAGTAGGTTACAATCGAATTCCGTCCTGCGTTGATCGATAGCAGATGAAAGGGCAACCACAAACGCTGATCTCCCCAATGAATGTGCATGTTTCCGAGGCCGACCTGGCAGATCTGAAGCAGCGGCTGGCACGCACGCGCTGGCCGGATGAGATCACCAATTCAGGCTGGACGTACGGTTTCGATAGCGCCTACCTCCGCGACCTGCACGATTACTGGTTGAACCATTTCGATTGGCGGCGGCAGGAAGCTGACTGGGGGCAACTGCCGCACTTCCAGACCGAAATTCAGGGCCTCGGGATTCACTTCGTTCACGTGCGCGGGCACGGACCGAATCCCCTGCCAATCCTCATCACTCATGGCTGGCCGGGGTCGTTCCTCGAGATGCTGAAGCTCATTCCACGGCTGGCGGACCCGCAGCAATTCGGAGGAACCACGGAGAACTCGTTCGACGTGATCGTCCCTTCGCTCCCCGGCTTCGGCTTCTCGGAAAGGCCGAAGACTCCCGGCTGGAACACGTTCAAGATCGCCGACGCCTGGGCTGAACTGATGCAGAGGCTCGGGTACGACAAGTTTGTGGCTCAGGGGGGCGACTTTGGGGCGAACATATCGACTGTGCTGGCGCGGAAATATCCTCAGCATGTCGTGGCTTTTCATCTGAACTACATTCCAGGATCGTATCTTCCTTTCGTAGATGCGAGGGAATCACCGATGACAAAAGAGGAAGAGGCTTTTCGAGTGTTCGGCGAGCGTTGGATGGAGGAGAAAGGGGCCTACTCGCATGTTCAGCGCGCTCAGCCGCAGACCCTGGCCGCTGCCCTCCATGACTCGCCTATGGGTTTAGCGGCCTGGATTATCGACAAGTTTCGTGACTGGGCGGACTGCGAGGGAGAAGTAGAGAACCGATTCACCAAGGATGACCTGCTGGCCAACGTCAGCTTGTACTGGCTTACCGAAACGATCGGATCATCGATGCGCCTGTACTTGGAGAGTAGCCGGTCTCCCTTGCATTTCGCCAGGGACGAGCGACTTTCAGTGCCGTGCGGGGTGGCACGATTCCCCAAGGAGGAGCCGTTCCCGCCGCGTTGCTGGGTGGAGCGGGTTTACAACGTGCAGCGCTGGACCGAAATGCCAAAGGGTGGACACTTCGCCGCTTGGGAAGAGCCGGAGCTGCTGGCAGACGATCTGCGAGAGTTCTTTCGTCCGTTCCGAAGACAACGGGCAGCGTAGTCCTGTTCGCCCCGGCCTTCTTTCAGGCTGCCCGGGGGATTCGGATATGCTCCTGGTAATCAGCGTCGGATTCAGCCGGCAGCAGCACCCACAGCGTGTAGATGCCGAGCGCAGTTCCGAACGGAACGTTGAACAGAGAAAGAAAAGCCAGGACCAGGGCCAGCATGCGGGCCCATGACTCACGCTGCAGCAAACCCCATCCCGCGAGAAACCCCGCGGCCGCCTTGATTCCGATCACAATAGCAACGGCGCCAAGGAAGGGATGCAGCCACGCAGTCGCCGCCGGATCTCCGGTCATCCTCGGCAGGTGAAGGAACAGCGTGTTGGCCAGAACGAGCAGGATCAGGGCTCCAACCGCATTCAACGCTCCGAGCGCAAGCCACAAAATACCCAGCAGACGAATGTGCTCGCGCACCCGGCTGCGTCGCGGGAAAGCCACTATGGTTCCGCCCAGGAATTCTTTTCCGCAGCGGCCGCAGAAACGCTGATCGGACTGAAGTGCCGCACCGCATCGATCGCAGAACATATGTCCTCTCATTTCTCCTTGCGCACTAAACCCACGCCCGGGGTCACATCAGGATACGAACTGTCAGGGAGAACTGTTCCCACAAAAGGGGCGGTATTGAGTCTCAATCGCGCAAACGAAAAGGCCACCCGGCAACAGGGCAGCCTTTTCTTTCAAGGGAGAATAGTTCCAACGGAGGTTTAGACCGTCAAAACTTTCTGGCGAAATCTTATGAGCCGAAAAAGCAGGGTGTCAAGGGATTTTTGTGAAATAAATATCTTTATTTTCAATAACTTAGAAAATAGGTTAACAGGGCCTGGAGCTGCATCATTGTGAGACAAACAACCGTCTGTGTACCCTTAAACCGCCTTGATTGATGAACTTACGTTCTCCTCAGCCGGCGCGGATGTCTCTTGCGTGAGGTGTAGAGAGATGAATTCCACATCCTGGGAGCGGTCGAATAGACGATCGGGAAAGAAGCGTTTGGCGAGGATGCGAATGCCCCCGAAGGCCACCCCGGCCACCAGGGCAAGCCCAATGATGATGAAACAGAGAATGATGACGTTCACCAAGAGATTAGCGAGGTTGTCTTTCTTGGTGGCGTAGGTGTTCTCATTCCAGGTGACGTCGGCATCGTAGTTCACCGAAGCCAGCAACGATTTGGCTTCGCTCTGCGAGAGCGGCCCGGCTGCCAGTACCACGATCGGTCCCGTGCGCTTGACGAAGAGCGGTCCGGCGATCGCGAGCTGCGCTTCGCCGGGATGTTGAGGGTCCGGCTGTTGTGCGGCCTGGATGCGGCGCAAATGGTCTCCCGCCATTTGGGGCGTGGGATACGAGATCAGCATCAGCGTGGCTTCGCCTTCGGAGGTGTTGTAGGTCCCGAGCACTACTTCCGAGCCAGCGCTGAAATCCACCAACTGCGCCGGAATCGGTGGGTTCAGCTTTCCCAGCGCGTCAGGTCCAACCACGTACTTGGCCGAGTTCTTCACATAGGACTGCGACGGCAGATATGCCGGCAATCCCGGTAAATTGCGAGTGCTTCCCGATGGCAACGGAAGACCGTCGGCCAGCTCCCGCAACTCGGCGGCAGACATGGCTGAGAGACGCTGAAAGACGGCGTCGACGAGTATGCTGCCCCGGTAAAACAAAATGCGTTCGTTCAGCGAAGCCGCCTGGTCGCCGATCTTCTCCACCAGCATCTGCGGTGTATTGTAGAAAGTGAAGGCGCCATAGGCACCGCTGGTATCGACAAACCGCGCTGCCTTCAACGTGAGCTTGCGCCCGTCGTCGCGAGTGTAGGTGGCGGATTCGAGATCGCTGAATCCGTACTCTTTCAGTACTGCAGCGTTGACCGGGTCGGCGCTGGCTGGGTCGGTGCTGGACTTGGCCGCTCCGGACGCTTGCCATCCGCCGAATTGCTGGGGGAGGATGGATGTATCGCGGACATTCTTGTCAGCGAAAGCTGCGCCGACGGGCCCCAAGCAGAGCGCCAAAACGAAGATGAACTTAGAAAGCTTCATGGAAACACACACATACCCACCCGTCTAATTAGACTACCGGGGAACGGGGAAAGTTTCCAGGGAGGCCAGGGGCCGAGCGCCGGGGGATTGACCGACCGGGTGACAGGGCTGTGAGTGTAAATCGCCTTCCATGAGAAGGCCGGCCGGAGTCAAGCCTATTCTCGTCACTGTGTTTTGCCCAGTATTTCCGAGTATCATCAGTCGAACGCAAACGCACAAAGGTTGTGCCTTTGTCGGCTTTGCTGCATTTCTTGAAAGATCAAGTTGTCGGAGGAGGAAGCAATGTCTTGCATGAAAGAGACTTTTGCTTTGATGTTGCTTTTCGCTCTGTGGTCTGGCCAGTTTGTGTCAGCGCAGACCCACATCGTACTGCACAGCTTTGCCGGTGGCACAGACGGCTCAGGACCTTATGGTTCCCTCATATTGGACAGCCGAGGAAACCTGTACGGCACTACCCTTTCGGGCGGGGCCTATGGTTACGGTACGGTGTTCAAGGTGACCCCAACCGGAGTGGAAAAGATTCTGTACAGTTTCAAGGGATATCCAGATGGCGAGTCCCCGTTTGCTGGCTTAGTCGCGGATGCCAACGGTAACGCATACGGAACCACCCAGTCCGGGGGAAGGTTTGGCTATGGTACGGTTTTTGAGATAACCAGCAAGGGCCGCGAAAAGATTCTCTATTCCTTTGGACTTGAGCAAGATGGTGGGGCCCCTTACTCTGCCTTAATCATGGACAAACAGGGCAATCTGTATGGCACGACCGCCTTTGGCGGCAGCTACTATGGCGGGGAATGCAGTGGAACTGGTTGTGGAACGGTGTTCAAACTTTCCACCTCTGGAGTCGAAGAAGTGCTCCACAGTTTTGAGGGAACCGATGGAGACTCCCCACTGGCGGGGGTGATCATGGACGGGCAGGGCAACCTGTACGGAACCACCGCAGTAGGAGGAAACCAAGGATGCCAGGGAGGTTGCGGGACTGCATTTCAACTTAGAACCTCTGGTGCCCTCAGGGTTTTTGAGTTCCGTGATGATGAAGGCGGATTCATCCCTTTCGCAGGTCTTGTCAGAGACGCGGCAGGAAATTTCTACGGCACAACTTCCCGCACCGTGCAGAATTGGGGTACGGCTTTCAAATTGACAAAGAGTGGCAAATACGAAGTACTTCACACGTTTACATCGAGGGCCGACGGGGCGACTCCTTCAGGCGATTTATTGCTCGGAGATAACGGAAATCTCTACGGCACTACTTCGTATGGAGGAAACAACTGCAGTCAATACTCAGGTGGCTGCGGTACTGTATTTCAACTAACCCCTGACGGAGCGGAGAAGATTCTGCACTCGTTTGCTGGTGGTGCGGATGGCGCATTTCCGGAGGCGGGCCTGGTGCGTGATTCCGCAGGTAATCTCTACGGTACGACAGGTTCAGGTGGAACCTTCAATTTCGGCACTGTATTCAAGATAATCCCCTAGCGTAAGAGAGGGTAGCCGCTGCGCTCGTGACCTCCAATTTGCGAATCGCCCTACCGAAGCCGACCGTCGGTGTACCTAGGCAAAATGTACAAGCGGCGCTAGCTGTCGAAAGATCGCCAATTTCACTCACCAGCCAGCCCCTCGCTACTGCCCTTCGCCTTTGTCGACCTTGCTCGCCACCTTCACTCCGCTCAAGCCGCTGACGTACTTGGCGATGCCGCGGTAGAGGGATTCGGCAATGCGCTGGCGATATTCCTGGGTCTTCAGCTTGCGCTCGTCGCCGGGGTTGCTCAGGAACGACACCTCCGCCAGGATCGACGGCATGTTGGCGCCAATCAGCACAATGAACGGGGCCTTCTTGACCCCGCGGTCGCGCAGGCCGGGGTTTTTCGCTACCAGGCCGCCATGCAGCGAGCGCTCCACGTCGGTGGCGAACTCATGGGACTCTTCGATCTTTTCCTTGAGCGCAATCTTCTTGACCAGATCCTGCAACTCGTGGATGGACTTCTCCGACACCGCGTTTTCGCGGGCCGCCACCTCGAGCGCATCGGGTGACGAGCTGAAATTCAGGTAGTAGGTCTCCACGCCTCGTGCATCCGGATCACGGCTGGAGTTGGCATGGACGGAGACAAACAAATCGGCCGCCTCACGGTTGGCAATGGCGGTGCGGGTCTCAAGCGGGATGTAGGTATCGTCGCTACGTGTATAAACCACTTCGGCCCCGAGACGCGCCGTCAGCAATTTGCCCAGGCGCCGGCTGACGTCCAGCACCAGGTCTTTCTCTTGCAGGCCATTCGGGCCGATCGTCCCCGTGTCGTGGCCGCCATGGCCGGGGTGTGCCTCCCGGACGACCGGGTCGTCAGATGTTGCCACCTTGCGTTTGCCCTTTTTGCCGCGGCTCTTCTCCGGACCAGGTGACGCAACCGGCTCCGGCGCCTTGGCGACTGGTTTGGTGTCAGGAGGATCGAGCTTGGCGACCGTGGTCGTCACCGGGGCATCGTCGTCCGCGTCCACAACCGTCTTCTTCACCCCGTTGCTGGTGGTGACAACAGTGCGCCGGCTCGGTTGATCTTCGTCTGGAATGGGCTGCGGGCCCGCAATCTGCGCGGAAGAGCTGTCATCCACCTCCGCCGGCGCTGGCTTGTCCGTTGCCGTTCGAACCGGCGGCATCGCGTCCTTCGTCTCCGGCGCTTTCGCCATCGGCCTATTGCGAACATCCACCATGAGCCGGGGTGGGTTCTCCAGCAAAGAAGCTTTGAAGTCGGATACGTCGTTCACCTCGAGTACGACTCGCGTTCGCCCCGGCTTGAATTGTGCAATGCGGATGCTCTTCAGAAAGCCGTCGTTAACGTCAATAGTCTGCCCCACCAGCTTGGGATCCAGGCGGGTGTTCAATAGGTCGAAGAAGATGCGGTCCGGATCGTCAATTCGCTGCGAGTCGAATTTGACACCTCGTTCCAAGTCGACGGCGACACGTGTAAAGTCAGGCCCCGACCAGTAGCGGATGCCAGTCACGCGCGTGGCTCTGCCGTTGCGACCTTCGTCTGCTACTGGGGCTGGCCCGGCCGCATTGTCTTTCGGAGTCGTATCGTTGTCCGAATCCTGGTCAGACTCTTTTGTATCTTCAGCCGCCGATTTCTTCCTCAGAGGGGTTTTCAGGCTTGCCTTTTCCACTGGCTCGGAGAGCGATTTCCGTGCTTCTCCGGCGAACTGGTTTCGTGGGTAGCGCCGCAAAAACTCTTCGAATACCTCGTTTGCACGGGCTTTGTCGTGAAGGTCGTCCTGGTAGATTTCACCGATGTGGAACAGAGCGCTAAACCGCGCCCTGCTGCCAGGATACTGGCGGCGCAGAAACTCGTACTGCTGAATGGCTGACTTCAGAACCTCGTGGTCGTCAAAGCGCCGGCCCATTTCTTCCAGCAGTTGGGCAACCGCCATCACGCTGGGATCGGCCTTGGTGGAGGTTGGCGATTCCAGGTAGAGGCGCCTGTACGCGCTGATGACGCGGTCATAGTCCTTGCGTGTGAGTTCCTGGGCGGGCCGGGCCTCGAGCGCTGCGTGCAGGCGCTGGGCTGCGGCGAATTGGGTTTGGGCCCAAGCCGCAGACTTGTGCGCGCTGGCGGCGGGCACCACCAGCAACAGGACAATTACAATCAGGCCCCGGCGCAGCAGCCGCTCGTTGGAATCAGATATTTTCAAGTTACCGGCCCGTAATCGCCTGACGATAAAACCGCTGTTAAACCTGAGATGCAGCCGTGCTCAGTCGGTGTTGCTGATGTAAAGCACGCCCCGGGAATCCCTCTGCACGTGAATCGGGTCATGCATCGGGCTTACCAGGGTCCGCTCCCCCGTGTCCGGCGCGCCATAGTACAGCTGGGTGATGCGTTTCACGTAGTTGCGCGTCTCCCGGAAGTGCGGCACACCGGCGCTGCGCGCCACCGCCCCCGGCCCGGCATTGTAGGCCGCCAGAGTCAGTTTCACGTTGCCCCCGTAGTTCTCCATCAGCCGCTTCAGATGGCGAACGCCAGCGTCCACGTTCTGTTCCGGATCGAACGGGTTGGCCACATTCAACTGCCGTGCGGTTTGAGGCATCAATTGCATCAATCCCATGGCTCCCTTGCGGGATACGGCATTGGGGTTGAAGTTCGACTCCACTTTGATCACCGCCCGCACCAGGTTGGGGTCCACGTTGTGCCGGGCCGCCGCCTGTTCAATGGCGGAATCGATGTCGGCTTGGGTAAAGGCCCGACCGCGAACCAAGCCGGCAGTCGGCTGCGAGCTTTCGGTTGATCCCAGGAGATGGTTCACTTCCGCTGCCGCCGAGCGCGCGGCCCGGACATTGGCTGAAGGGACCGGCTTCCAGCGATGCGCAGTCGAGCTCCAGAACACCAGCGAACTTGACTGGGCTGTACCGGCGGATCGTTTGGCCACCACGGACTCGTTCACATAAATCATCCGTCCGGAATCATCGGTGGTTGGAGTAATCACAGAGTCGGAACCGGCTTCGGCCTGCACGTATGGCGTGAGTGAAAGGAAGATCGCGATTACGGGTATTGCCATCAGGGCGAGTTGCAGGTGCTTTCGCATAGCCGGCTCTTGTCCACGACGTGGACGCAAAAACACCTCCACGCCTACCTGCCCGGAACCTGACGGAGAACCCTACCAGAGTGCTTCGATTATAGGGTGGCAGGGGAGGCGGAGCAACTTACCAAAGGGGCATAGAACCACGGTGGTAATCGGTATAAGTTATTGATATATAAACATGTTACAAACAAGTGCTTAATGGAGGACGGGCGTCCTCGCCCGTTCCGGCCGCTAATGCGGGGTGTGTGCTAACAACGCTCCAGATGCGAGTACGGAAGCCCGAGCTTTCGCGTCGCGACGGTGCTGTAGTACGCTCCAGGGTTCCCATGGCCATCGAGTCCACACTCCAGCGTGAAACCCCCGACTCCCTCATGCTGTTCGGCTTCTGGTATCGCGCCCTGCCTAGCGGCGAACTCCCCCGGAACCGCCTGCACAAAACCATGCTCCTGGAGACACCGCTGGTGCTGGGCCGTGATCAGCAGGGGAGGCCGTTCGCCCTGAGAGACGCCTGCCCGCATCGCGGCATGCCGCTTTCTTATGGGCAGTTTGATGGCCTTCAACTGGAGTGCAGCTACCACGGCTGGAAGTTCGACGCGCACACCGGCCAATGCCAGCTCATTCCGTCGCTGACTGCCGATCAAGACCTGAAAGTTGACCGCATTTACGCCGGGAGCTACGCCTGCCAGGAATACGACAACTACATCTGGGTATTCGTGCCCGAGCCTCCACCCGCGGGAGCGGGATTCGGCAAGGCCACGGAACCGCCCATTCCCGTGCCCCGCGTCCCAACCTTTAGCGGCAAATACAACATCGCGCATCTCACTGCCGACTTGCCTTGCAGCGTGGACCACGGCATCATCGGGCTGATGGATCCGGCGCACGGGCCGTTCGTCCACCAAGCTTGGTGGTGGCGAACCCGCCACAGCATCCACGAAAAGCAAAAGAATTTCGAGCCCATCCCCATGGGCTTCCGCATGAGCGCGCACACTCCCAGTTCGAACAGCGCTCCCTACAAGCTGTTGCGGATGTATGCCGACGCGGACGCCATCACCACGACCATCGACTTCGTCCTGCCCAACCAGCGCTACGAGACCATCCAGGCAGGCAAGTACTGGTTCGCCAGCCTGACCACAGTCACGCCTATCACCCGCGATCATTGCCGCATCGACGTGGTGGCTTGCTGGAACATTTTTCGCTGGGTACCGTTCGGGCCGGGGCTGCTAAAGTTTGTGTTTGCAAAATTCGTCGAGCAAGACCGTCAGACCATGGAGAAGCAGTCGGAGGGACTGAAGCACGACCCCCACCTCATGCTGATCGACGATGCCGACCGCCCTGCGAAGTGGTATTTCGGGTTGAAAGCGGCGCACTTGGAGGGCAAGCGAACCGGGCAGGAGATGAGGCACCCGATGGCTGGGCCCGTAACGCTGAAGTGGAGGAGCTAAGGAAGTAGCTAGTAGCTAGGTGCTGGGAGCTCGGAGAACCGGGAACATCACCGCTGTCGCGGCGGGTTTCGATAGTCTGTTCGGGAGGTCTGATTCCTAGCTACAAGCTACCAGCCCCTAGCTACTACTCTTTTACCAGCCACTCCATGGCTTCCTCGCGCGTTTGGAAGGTCGGGAAATCCCGCCGGGAGAACGTCCGGAAATTTTCGTAGAAGACTTTGGGCAGGCTCTCGGTTCCTACCCACGCCGAGCGCTTCACATGCGGACGATCCATGGCCAGCGCTTCTTTCATGCGAGTGGCCACCGCCTTGTCGACCTGTGCACCGGTGAAGTCGGCCAAAGTTAGCACCGAGCCGCGGGGATGATCGGAGACTTCCTCCTGCACCTCATCCACGATGCGGAGCAACTGCTTGGGCTCGCAGTGGCTGAAGTCAATCAGCAGGATCTGCTGGCCGTTGTGCTCGATGAATCGTACGCGATCGTCCACCGGCATCTCCTGACTGGGAACTACTGAGAACCGAGAACTGGCAACTGATTACTGGTAATCCCCCCGCGCTTCAACCAATTATTCAGCCCCTAAAATCTTGTCATTCCGAGCCAGCCGTAGCCACGCGCAGCGTGGCGAGGGCGTGTCGAGGAATCTGCTTCTTGTCCGTCAGAGTTACTCAAACTACCCCAACAGCGACTCAACCACGTCATACGCCCCGTCCAGCGCGGCATCCAGCGCTCCGGGATCTTTTCCGCCGGCTTCGGCGAGGTCCGGCCGGCCGCCGCCTTTCCCGCCAACCTTCTGCGCCACCGGGCCAATGACTTTTCCCGCCTGGATGCGGCTGGTGAGGTCTTTGGTGACGCCAACAATCAGCGAGACATTGCCGTTTGATGTGGAGCCCAACACGACCACTCCCGACCCGATCTTGTCGCGCAGTTGGTCGACCAGCGTGCGCATTTGCGCGCGTTCCAGATTGTCCACGCGGTGAGCCAGGACTTTCACGCCACGGACGTCTTTGATTTTGTCACCAATGTTGGCCGTGGATGAGGAAGCTGACTTCATGCGCACTTGATCGAGCTCGCGGGCCAGGCGCTTGATCTCGGCGTCTTTCTTCTCGAGTTCGGCTTTCAGAGCGTCGGCCGGAGACTTTTCCGATTCACGTGTGGTCAGGCTGGCGACCACGTTTTCCAGTTGGTGATCTTTTCGGAAGTGCTGCAGCGAGCCTTCGCCAGTCACAGCTTCTACCCGCCGCACGCCCGACGATACGCTGCCTTCCTTCAGAATCTTGATCAGGCCGATTTCGCCGGTCTGCGCGGTGTGCGTGCCGCCGCACAGTTCGGTCGAAAAGTCTCCAATCTTTATGACGCGGACCTTGTCGCCGTACTTCTCACCGAACAGCGCCATGGCTTTGTATTCGTTGACCGCGACGTCGATGGGCACGTTCTCGATGACTTCGATCTTGGTGTTGCGCAGGACCTCTTTGTTGATGATGTCTTCGATGTCCTGCAGTTCTTCGTCTTCGACCGCGGTGAAATGTGAGAAGTCAAAGCGCAGATGATTGGGCGCCACCAGCGACCCCGCCTGCTTTACATGCTTGCCCAGCACCTCGCGCAGTCCGGAATGCAGCAAATGTGTCGCGGTGTGGTTGCGCATCGTCGATTGGCGGATGTCGGTGTTGACCACGGCGTCCACCTTGTCGCCCACACGGATCGGTTGTTTCGCGATGACTTGGTGAGCGCGTACGCCCTGAATCGGGTAGTAGCAACCCTTCACTTCGGCGACTGCGGTGTTGTGATCGTCGCTGTAAAACCATCCGCGATCACCGACCTGGCCTCCGGATTCGGCGTAGAACGGCGTGTGGTCGAGGATGATTTCGCCTGTTTCGCCGGGCCTCAGTTCAGGAGCACTCAGACCGAGATCTTCTTCTGGGGTGCTTGTGTCGAACTTCGTACCAGGAAGGAAAGGCCCGCTTCTCAGGCGGGATCTTTCGTTACGAATGATGGCGAGCACTTCACACCCCTCAGATCGAGTCTGACCGTACCCTTCGAAATTGGACGGTGGCAGCTTCTGATATGCGGGATTCGCCGTCTGCTTGGCTGCGCCTTTCCAGGAGGCGCGAGCGCGCTCGCGCTGCTCGGCCATGGCGCGGTCGAAACCGGTTTGATCAAATGCCAAGCCGACATCCCTGACAGCGTCCTGAATGAAGTCCGCTGGCAGCCCGAACGTGTCGTACAACTTGAATGCCTGCTCGCCGGGATAGGTCTGCGAGCCCTTCCCTCGCAGAAGTGTCAAATCATCATCGAGCTCTTGCATGCCCTTATCAAGAGTGTGAGCAAATCGCCTCTCCTCTGCATTGACGACTTCTGAAACCCGCTGTTCCTCCTGAGAAAGTTCAGGGTAGGCATCCTTCATCAACTCGGCGACCTTGTAGACCATCAAGAAAAGGAAAGGCGTCTCGTAACCCAGCAGGCGTCCGTGACGAATCGCTCGCCGAATGATCTTCCGCAGAACATATCCACGACCTTCATTGGAAGGCAACACTCCATCTGAAATCAGAAATGTCGCGGCGCGAGAGTGGTCGGCGATGACTCGCAGAGAAGCCGCGGATTTCGCATGTGCTTCTTTCTCTAGTTCTTTCTCCAGCGATGTTCCCGTCAACTCCGCCGCCCGCTTGATCAGTGGTGTGAACAGATCCGTATCGTAATTCGAAATCACACCCTGCAGCACTGCCGCCAGCCGCTCCAGCCCCATCCCCGTGTCAATTGAAGGCTTGGGCAGCGGATTCAGCTTGCCGCTCGAGTCGCGGTCGAACTGCATGAAGACGAGGTTCCAGATCTCGACATACCGCCCGCAGTCGCAACCAAACTTGCAATCGGCATGTCCCTGGTCGGACGCGATCGCGCCCATGTCGTAATGAATCTCGCTACAAGGGCCGCAGGGGCCGGTATCGCCCATCTGCCAGAAATTGTCTTTCAGTCCAAACTCAAAAATCCGTTCTTTGGCCACACCTTGCCCGGCCCACAGGTCGTAGGCTTCGGCATCGCGTGGCACGCCGCCCTCGCCGTTGAAGATGGTCACGTACAGCTTGTCTTTCGGAATCCCGAACCACGCGGGCGACGTGATCAGTTCCCAGGCGTACGCAATGGCATCTTTCTTGAAGTAATCGCCGAAGGAAAAATTCCCCAGCATCTCGAAGAACGTGTGATGGCGGTTGGTGAACCCGACATTTTCCAGGTCGTTGTGCTTGCCGCCGGCGCGCACGCATTTCTGTGAAGTAGTGGCCTTGTTGTAGTCGCG
This sequence comes from Terriglobia bacterium, assembly GCA_020073105.1. Classification (GTDB taxonomy): domain Bacteria; phylum Acidobacteriota; class Terriglobia; order Terriglobales; family Acidobacteriaceae; genus JAIQFW01. The sequence goes on along the minus strand of JAIQFW010000106.1, from coordinate 557 downwards.
TTTCTCCAGGCCAAGAAAGACGTCCTTGAACTGGTTCATCCCGGCGTTGGTGAAGAGCAGGGTGGGGTCATTTGCCGGAACGAGCGACGAGGAATGCACCTCGCGGTGGCCCTTCTGGACAAAGAAGTCCAGAAATTTCCGCCGAATTTCGGAACCAGTCATGGAAAGATAATTCTAAATGAAAACCACAGAGGACACAGGGGACACAGAGGGTTTTGTTGCTTTGTTTCCTCTGCGTCCTCGGCGTACTCTGCGGTTATGGTTTAGTTTTTCTGAGCGAAAGGCAAATGAAAACCGCAGAGGACACAGGGGACACAGAGGGTTTTGTTGCTTTGTTTCCTCTGCGTCCTCGGCGTACTCTGCGGTTGTGGTTTCCTAAATTACTTCACCGCGTCGGCGGTCTTGTCGGCGCCCTTCTTCACTCCGTGGCCGATCCCCTTCACGCCCTTCTTGATTCCGTGCCCGGTCTTCTTGGCGGCGGTACTGGTTGCGTCGGCGGTCTTGTCGGCGGCTTTCTCCGTTCCATGCGCGGTGTCTTGCGCTGCGACCTTGGTCAC
>JAIQFW010000291.1 GCA_020073105.1 Terriglobia bacterium | reverse complement strand
CATTCGCCTGGAGGCGCGCGACGCCCGCGGCCAGTGTCGGTTCGGCGGCCGCTGGCTTGGGCTGTGAGGAACATCCGACGCCAACGATCAGGGATACAACAAGACAGGCTTTCTTTGTGATGACTGAGACCTTCATCGGCATAGCTCCCCTTACTAGCCGATCGCCCACGATTTCGCTATCAGAATATTGCTCTCTGGCGACGTGAGGGTTCTGCAGCCCTACTGGCTCGAACGTTCGAAGGGGTTTGAGCAAATTCCTGGCGGAAGGAACTCGTGTAGTGACTATGGCTGGAAAATCCTGCGTCCAGGGCAATATCCACGAGCGCTCGGCTCGATTCCATAACGCCCTCCAGAGACCAGCGGACGCGCAACTTCTGACGGTATTGATGGAGGGTAGATCCAGTAGCGCGACGAAACATTCTGCACAAGTGGTACACGGATATTCCAACTTCGTCAGCGAGGTCGCGCAGCGACAGACACTCTCCCCATTGCCGGCTGAGAACAAATTCAATGTGGTGAACGATGTCGCGTTGCTTTGGGCCCACAATGTTTGGTCTCGCGATCGCTGTTGTCTTGTAAGCCGATCGCACGACCTGCTCCAGCAGACCCACAACCGACTCTTCGACCATTAGTGGCTCTTTCACCACCCCGGCTACAACCTGCTCGAAAAGCCGCCGCTGTGAGAGGTAGGTGGATGCGTCGGCCCAGCCGCGCGTGAAGTTGAAAGGTCGGTCCGGATGCGCGTCAAGGGCTGGATCAAAGGTCCGTACTACATCCTGCACCACATCGATTTCTATGCCGAACCAATCGCAGCGGTCTCCGTCGAGGCTGACTGCGTTTCTTCGATAGGCCTGACCCTGATTGTAGAAGGTCACCACATTCGGATTGGCGACAAAGGCCCTCTCGTGTTCGTGCTGAATCTCGACCGCCGTCCGTGGAAACACGAAGCAGCAATTTCTTGCCGGTCCAGAATCGTGAAATGACGGATCATCGGGATGACAGCGGAATGCACCGACCCGGACCAACCCACTGTCGAACACAATCCGATCGATTTCGTACCCCGCGGACACACGCATGCGACATGGTAGCTCCTCGGCTGTGGTCGCGGTCAAATGCACAGGAGACCATCACTGCCGATCCTGTAACTTTCGAGCGCCGAGCGCATCCCATGTGTGCGCCGCAGTCTGTCGGCGTAAATTCGGCGAAAGACTCGGAGGATTTCATGAAGAAGATGATCGGCAGGTTGATGGCGATGTGTCTGGTGGCGGTTTCCCTGGCAGCGTTTGCGCAGTCCGGCGACAACATGAAGCAGGACAGCATGAAGCACGACGACATGAAACAAGACCAGATGAACAACGACCAGATGAAGAAAGACGAAATGAAGAAGGACAAGAAGTCCAAGAAGACCAAGAAAGACAAAATGAAGAAAGACGACATGAAGAAAGACGACAACATGAAGCACGACGACGGCATGAAGCAGAACTAATTCCCGCCGGTGTTCCTCAAGCTCGCTTCGGGGTAGCTGGTGGAGGTAGTGTCATCGGCTACCCGGAGGCTTCCTCCATTTCCGAAGGGCTCTCAATCCCTAGGTGCGTTCCTGCCAGCCTAAAATTGCGAGTCTGGCTCGGGGAATCCAACCATCCTGCTTGTCGAGGAAAAGCAATTCAGGTCCAGTACGCTTGCGGTCCATGCGGGAAGGAAATCGCCCGGCCCCGGCCGATGGTCAAGGTTGCGACCGTCGGACGAGGCACTGGACGATGGGGAAAGGCGAGCGAGCTGCGATTGCCGCACCTCGCCCACAACCACTAGTTTGCCGCTATGCCGTTGAAACCGGCAGCAGCGGAGAGACCGCCCGCATCTCCTAGGCTGGTAAGCGACCCATCCTCGTTGATACCGAAAATGCTGACTAAGCCAGTCCCGGAGTCCAGAGTGAAGAGGAATTTGCCATCGGAGCTGATCGCCGTGTCGAGATTTGTGCTACCGGTTGGGAGTGTTGCGGCCACCGTCCCCGGCAAGGGAGTTAACGCCCCATCGGTACCGATCGCGAATCCAGAGATGGTAGATGTGGCGGAGTTGGAGGTATACACGAAACGCCCGTCAGGGGTGACCGCCTGCCAGCAAGTGGCCGCACCTTGAGTCGGTACGCTCGCGCTAATAGGAGAGAGTGTTCCGTTGGGAAGCGCCGCATAGGAGGAAATTGCAGAGGCATTGCTTCCGCCTGCCGGCCCGGTTTCGGACACAAGTGCAGCCCCGTTCGGCGCGAACACCACGGCGAACGTGCCGGGGCCCACCGCAGGTGTCACAACTATGGGGCCGAGTGTGCCGTCCAGTTGGACATGGAAGGCATCGATTCGGTTGTTAAGCTTCTCCGTCACGAGGAGAAACTGGCCATCGGGGCTAAACGACAAAGACCCTGGTCCAGAGTTGCCGCTGGTAAGGAACCTGATGGAATTCGATATCGCCTTGATTCTTCCATTTCTCTCAAAGCGGAATCCAACGACATTGCTTGTTCCGCCCGCGTTCAACACGTAGACGAGGTTTCCGTGCTGGGCCACGGCAACCGGCTCGGCGCCACCGCAAGGAACTCTGTCAACGAGCGTGAGTCTCGCACCCTGCACACGGAATACGGAAACACTGCCACTGCCGGCATTCACGGCCAAAAGGAACGAGCGATTCTCGGTGAGAGTGAGGGATCCCTGCGACGCCAATGGATCGGTGGTACCGCCGCTGCCGCGGCCGCCCGTTGAGAAGCGTCGTCCCTGCTCTAGCGAGCCATCCGCATTTCGCCCGTAGGCGATAATTTCGTTGCCGGACGCGGCGTTCGTCATGACGAAAACTGCCCCGGTGCTTCCGTGAGTTTCAGCGTTGCTCTGTGCCGGCAACCCTGGTGCGATTGCCAACATAACAAGTAACAGCGTGCGAATCCTACTGACCATTTACATCTCCTCTTTCGACAGATTTGCGGTACGAAGCCGCCCGACCAGAGATGCTGCACCTAGATGGAAGTTACAGGCGCGTGTTAATGATTGGTAAAAAGTGGGTGACCGTGATTCGCGGAGAACGAAAAGCCCGTGGTCCGGCGGTCTGCTCAGTCCATAACGCGGACGCATACGGCTGGCCTAGGCTCGGCGATGATGCAGGGAGTGCGGTGAAGCGAGGTCCGCCCGCAGATATTTTTTCATACAGCGCACGCACGGCACGTATCCCTCTTTCAGCGCCTCCCGGGCCACGATGGTCCGAACATGTGCCTTGTCGTGAATGAACGGGCATCCGGAGGCGTGAAATATCTTTCCGTCGCTCGACACGACGACCACCATGTCGGGTGGGACGCCGTTCCCAGCCTCGGCG
>JAIQFW010000290.1 GCA_020073105.1 Terriglobia bacterium | reverse complement strand
GGTTGGCGCTGGCGATCATGGCCTTGGGAGCGCGCTCCGGCTGGCTCACCATCGGCCGCGGGCCTTTCAGCTCCAGACCGCTTTGCGAAACCTCCTGCGCGGCCAACAGGCCGGCGCCTGCTACAAGGACACCAAGGGCGAGGAGGACCTGCACCTGGTCACATATCACATCCCGAGCGGCAAATACACGGACCACGGCGCGGTGTACTACGAGGGCGGCGGCCATCCGTCGTATGTGAATTCGATCGCGGTGGGGAAGGACGGCACGGTCTACACGCTGGCGCGCGTGCCGCGACCGCATGGCGAGGTGCATGTGGAGTTGATCAGCTTCAAGCCCGCCGCGATGTAAGATGGCCGTTGTGGCTGATGGCAATAGAAACCACGTCCACGAGCCTGCGTGAGAACCTGGCCGCGCCTTAATGGCACGCATTGGTAAACCCAAAAACGGCAGCCGCCCTCATGTCTCGAACATGGAAATGGTTATGATTGTTCGACATGAGCAAGGAAGAGCAGGGCGTTCAGGCTCACCCGCAGGGTGAGGTCGAAATCGCGGGAAAACCGGGAGCAGAAACCGTTACCAGCCTGGACACCTTCGCGGGCAAGATTCATGTGAAGTGGTCGCCGGAAGCCACGGTGAGCAGCCTGGGTCTGATGCCATTCTTCATCGAGTTTCTGAAGACCAGCGGCCTGTTCGACAAGTGGGTAGAGGATTGTCCGTTGCACTACACCAGTGCGAATGCGCCTGAGAAGCGGAATGTGCTGGGAACTCTGCTGCTGTCGGTGCTCGCCGGTCATTGGCGTTACGCACACATCAACGCGATCCGGGGCGACGGCATCAATCCGGAGTTGCTGGGAATGACTAGGGTGGCGAGCGAGGATTCGGTGCGGCGGGGCATGAAGGCCCTGGACGAGGCGGCCAGCGGCCAGTGGATGAAAAAGCATCTGAAGGCCAGCTATGAGCCGCTGCTGCAGGAGCCCTGGGTGTTAGATGTGGACACTACAGTGAAGCCGTTGTACGGACATCAGCAAGATGCCAAGGTGGGATATAACCCGACTAAGCCAGGGCGTCCGTCGCACGCTTATCACAGTTACTTCGCGGCGAATATTCGGATGGTGTTGGACATGGAGGTGCAGGCAGGGAATCAGACGGCTCCGTTGTATGCGCAACCAGAGTTGTGGGCATTCCTGGATGGACTACCAGAGCGGGACCGACCGGTATTTTTGCGCGGGGACAGCCATTGGGGAGCGGAGAAAGCCATGGTCGGCGCCGAGGAGCGAGGGCTTGGGTACCTGTTCAAACTCAAGCAGAGCGCGAATGTGAAGAAGCTGATCGGGCAGATTTTTCGGAAAGAGGAATGGGTGGAGGCCGGGCAACAATGGCAGGGGCGAGAGGACTTGTTGCGGTTGAGTGGCTGGAGCAAGGAGCGGCGAGTGGTGGTGCTGCGGCGGCCGTTGAAGAGCCAACCGGCAGCGGAAGCAGAGACTGTGAGTAAGAAGAAGTCCAAACGAAAAGCTGCCCAACAGTTGACCTTGGATCTACCGGAACTGACTTACCAGGGAGTGCAATATGAGTACGCCGTGCTGGTGACCTCGCTGCCGGATGAGGTGCGGACCGTCGCGCAACACTACCGGGACCGGGGCGACGCGGAGAATAACTTCGACGAGTTGAAGAACCAGTGGGGGTGGGCAGGCTTTACGACACAAGACCGGAAGCGTTGCCAGATCATGGGGAGGATTATCGCCTTGGTCTACAACTGGTGGACGATCTTCATGCGTTTGGGAATCCCGGACAAACACGCCGAAGCCATCACTTCGCGGCCGTTGGCACTGCACGGCATCGCCCGGCAAACTCGCCACGGGAATCAGACCACGGTGGAGATCACGAGCACACACGCGAAGGCCTCGCAGATCGCGGAAATTCTGACCAAGGTGAGCGGGTTTCTAAAGCGAATCAAGACGACTGCGGAGCAGTTGACGCAAGGTGAGCGGTGGAAGCTCATTCTCAGCGCTGCGTTCCGTCAATTTCTGGGTGGAAAGATCATCGGAAGCACTGGTCGGCTCGCCGATGCCCCGGCCTAACTGCTCTTTTTAGGATAATATAATATGTCGAGGCTGCAGCGTTCACTGATTGTCGCGGCCCGTTGGTTTGCTCCCCTCTCTTTCAAGGGCTTTTGACACTCCGCTCGGCTGGAGTCTGCTACCGGGCGCTCCGGCGCTTACCCGGACAGGACTTGCACCTGCTAGAACAACGCGTCTTTCAGGACGCACCAAGTGCATATTATATAGACACGGCAGGATTCATATCTGGATCAGCAATACAGACAGTTGTGATGCGATAACCTGGACATTACACACACCGTGCATACACAGTCCAATCCCTGGAAAACTCTGGCTTCGCGCACTGTCTACGAAAACGCCTGGATGCGGCTGCGGGAGGATGCCGTTCTGCGGCCGGATGGGCGCAAAGGAGTTTACAGTGTTGTACAACTTCGGGCCTCAGTGGGAGTCGTGGCGCTGAACGAGCATCGGGAGATCGCGCTCGTGGGCCAATGGCGCTACCCGCTCGGCCGCTACAGTTGGGAGATCCCTCGGGGAGGGTCCTTGCCCGGAGAATCGGATCCGCAGATGGTGGCCGAACGAGAGCTTCGCGAAGAGACCGGTGTCAAGGCGCAGAATTGGCAACGCCTGGGCGCGGTGGACGTCAACAATGGCGTTACCGACGATGTCCAACACCTTTTTCTGGCGACCGGCATCCGCACCATCGAAGCCCACCAGGACCCGGAAGAACAGTTGGAACTACGCTGGGTGACGTTTGAGCAGGCGGTCCGGATGGCGCTGAGCGGCGAAATTACCGAGGTTTGCACCTTAGCTGCGCTGTTGCTTGCTGCCGCATCCTTGTAGGTGCGTAACCAAGATAAGGCGCCGGATCCATTACACCCGCGGACGAGGCTCCGCAGTAGCAGAGCTGGAATATGCTGGCGGACTGGCCGAATCGTTGGCTTTGACCCCGATGGCGATAATCGACGTTGGCGGCCACGGCAGATGGGCATCGATCCGGCGCCATAACCAGACCAGCCGATCAAAGATCTTCAGCTGAAAAGGGCTGAGAGTCGTTCGCTTGAGGATACGGCCTGTGATATACCATCCCGGACGTGAAATGCGATTGAATTCGAGGATGCGATCTACAACGAAGCCCGCACTGTGCATTTTCTCGCGCAGCTCCGCGTGAGTGTAACGCCGGTAATGCCCGAGCGCCACGTCCAAAGAACCAAAGATGTCCTGCCCATGCGGCACGAGAATAATAGCTTTTCCTCCTGGCTTCAGCACGGAATGGATATTCTCAAGCCCCTGT
>JAIQFW010000105.1 GCA_020073105.1 Terriglobia bacterium | reverse complement strand
ATCTCCTGTGTAAACTCGCGGTCGGAAGATCTCGATGCCGCTGCGAAGGTGCTGAAAGGGAAGAAGGTCGCGCCCGGGGTCAAGTTCTATCTGGCGGCTGCGAGCAAATGGGTACAAGAAGAGGCCGAACGGCGCGGCACCTGGCAAACCCTGCTCGACGCCGGAGCTCAACCTTTGCCGCCCGGCTGTGGCCCTTGCATCGGACTCGGCGTCGGCCTGCTCGAACCAGGCGAAGTCGGTATCTCGACCACCAACCGCAACTTCAAGGGCCGCATGGGATCGCGCGATGCCAAGTGCTTCCTGGGCAGCCCTGAGGTGGTTGCCGCCTCCGCTGTTGCTGGCTACATTCGCGGGCCGCACACCATGACCGGTGGTGAGCCGGCGCGCACATACAAAGAGTTTCCCGTCGCGACCGCCGCCGAGAAAGTTGAGATCCTGCCCGGCTTCCCGCAGCAGGTCCGTGGCCGGCTGGTTTTCATGCCGCAGGACAACGTCAACACCGATGCCATCTACGGCAAGGACTACACCTATCGCGACGACATGACGCCGGAGATGATGGCGAAAGTTGTCATGGGAAATTACGATCCCCAGTTCGCTTCGCGTACGCAGAAGGGCGACGTGATCGTTGGGGGCTTCAACTTCGGCACTGGATCAAGCCGCGAACAGGCCGTCACTTGCCTGAAAGCCAAAGGCATTCCCATGGTGATCGCCGCCAGCTTCTCGCAGACTTACCTGCGGAACGCGTATAACAATGGTTTCCTGTGTGTCGAAGTGCCGGAACTGGTGAAGCGCCTGCGCGAGCAATTTGCCAAAGAAATTGCAGCCAAAGACAAGACAATCATCCCCGGGCACGACCTTGACGTTGATTTCACCTCGGGCGTGATCCACTGGCGCGGGGAGAAGTTTGCATTCCCGGCGCTGGGCAGCGTGCCCCAGTCGCTGGTGATCGCCCAGGGCGTGGAGAATCTGGTGGCAAAGCGCTTGGGATTGTCATAGAAAGAAATGAAAACCGCAGAGGACGCGGAGGTCGCAGAGTTTAACCGAACCATTTATTAGGTGTTTTGCGTGATCACCTCTGTGTACTCTGTGTCCTCTGTGGTGAAAGGTTTTTACCGAGCTCTCATGGCTAAACATACTGTAGTTACCATGCCGGGAGACGGCATTGGCAACCAAGTCTTACCCGAGTCATTGCGGGTGCTCAAAGCCGTCGGCTTCGACGCCGAATACATTCACGCCGACATCGGCTGGGAGTGCTGGTGTAACGAAGGCAACGCGCTGCCCGATCGGACCATCGACCTGCTGGTCAAGCACAAGCTTGGCCTTTTTGGCGCGATCACTTCGAAACCGAACAAAGCCGCACAAGCCGAACTCAAACCCGAACTCAAACCCGAACTGCGGAACAAGGGCTATGTCTATTACAGCCCGATCGTCACCATGCGGCAGAAGTTTGGTCTCGATATCTGCATGCGGCCCTGTGTTGGTTTCACCGGCAATCCATTGAACTACATTCGCAAGAAAGTTGCTGGCGGCTTTGACGAGCCGCAGATCGACACCACGGTGTTCCGCCAGAATACCGAGGGCATGTATGTAGGCATCGAGTGGACCAATCCGCCCGACAACGTCCGTGCCGCGCTGGCGTCTCATCCCAAGTTCAAGGCTTTCGCGAATGTGCCTGGCCCGGACCTCGCCGCCAGCGTACGCATCGTTACCAAGCCGGCAGCCCGTCGCATCGTCACCGCTGCCTTCGAGTACGCTAAGAAACGCGGTTTCAAGGGCATTACCATTTGCGAAAAGCCGAACGTGGTCCGCGAAACCTCGGGCATGATGGAAGAGACCGCGAAAGAGGTGGCTAAGAATTATCCCGGCATTGCGCTCTGGTCCACCAACATCGACGCGCAGTTAATGTGGCTCAACAAGAACCCCGAGGACTATAACGTGATCGTGTCTTCGAATCTCTTCGGTGACATCTTGTCCGATGCTTTTGCCGGTCTGGTCGGTGGCCTGGGTTTCGCGGCCTCGGGCAACATCGGCGACCAGATCGCGGTATTTGAGCCCACGCACGGCTCGGCGCCGAAGTATGCCGAGCTGGACCCGCCGATCGTGAATCCGATTGCTATGATTCTCTCGGCTGCGATGATGCTGGATCACATAAAAGAAGATGCCAAGGCCGATCGCATTCGCAAAGCCATCGCTGCCGTCATAAGAGAGGGTAAAGTCCGGACCTATGACATGATGCGGCTTTCCGGCGGGCCGAAGGCAATCAGCCAGGGTGCCGCATCCACGATTCAAATGACGGATGCGATTTTGGAGAAGCTAAGATAACCACAGAGGACACAGAGATCACAGAGGATCAACAAAGATCTTGTCGCCTCTGTGTTCCTCTGTGGTTATGAAGTAGGTGATATAAGCGAATGCCCGAGTCGCTAAAATCCGCCGAGGCCGGTCACTGGGGCAACGACATCCGCTCCGACCTGCACGTCGCGATTGAGCCGCGCGACTCCGGCGGCATCGAGATTGGGCTCGAGTCTCGCGTTGGTCTCTACTACGGCAGTTCCATCCTTGCCCAAGCCGGAGAAGTTCTTGACGCCCTTGGCGTCAAGCACGCCAAGGTCTCGATTCACGACGAAGGGGCCTTGCCGTTCGTGATTTCTGCCCGTATCGAAGCTGCGGTGAAGCGCGCCGGATTGGGCGATGGGAAGAAGTCTTTGCCGGAAAAAGTCGCGCTCCCGCAGCCGTCATCCCGAGACCGCCTGCGCCGTTCCCGTCTTTATTTGCCTGGCAGCGAGCCCAAGTACTTCATCAACGCCGGCCTGCATGGGCCAGATGCCGTCATTCTCGATCTGGAAGATTCCGTCCACCCTGCTGAAAAAGATGCCGCGCGCGTGCTGGTGCGCAACACGCTGCGCGCTGTGGACTTCGGCGCCTGCGAGCGCATGGTGCGCATCAACCAGTTGCCGCTCGGACTGGAGGATCTGGCTGAGGTTGTCCCCGAGTCTCCTGACCTGGTGCTGATTCCGAAAGTCGAACGCCCGGAGCAGGTAGGCGAGGTCGATCGCATGATCGGCCAACTAAAGACGCGCAGCAAAACAGATCGCCCCATCTGGATCATGCCGATCCTTGAATCCGCGCTGGGGATTGAGAATGCATTTTTTATTGCCGCGGTTTCGCCCAACGTGTGCGCGCTGACCATCGGACTCGAAGACTACACTGCCGATCTCGGTGTGGTGAAGACTGCCGAGGGCCGAGAATCGCTCTACGCGCGTAACCGGGTTGTCAATGCTGCCAAGGCTGCCGGCATTCAGGCGATCGACTCCGTCTTCGGTGATGTAGCCGATATGGACGGCCTCCGCCGTTGGGGAGAGAATTCTCGCGCCATGGGGTTCGAGGGTATGGGCTGCATTCATCCGGGACAGATTCGCGTGATTCACGACGCCTTTGCGCCCTCGCAAACCGAAATTGACAAGGCGCTCAAGATCGTCGCTGCCTTTGAAGAAGCTCAGCAGAAAGGCCTTGGCGTTGTCAGCCTGGGATCGAAAATGATCGATCCTCCCGTAGTCGAGCGCGCGAAGAAGTTGGTGGCACGAGCCAAGCAGATGGGAAAGGCGTAAGTGCCACGGAACATGTAGGGACGGGTCTCCGACCCGTCCAGGCCGAGCGAAGCTCGGCAGGCTTTTTGCAGCAAGGGAACGGAATGGCCGCTAAACTCGAACTCGCCCAGAACGCCGCCGGACGCATGGTTCCAACCACCGTCAACGGCAGGCAACAAACCCCCTATCTAGGTGTCGGGCAATATCATCCCCATGGGCAAAAGGCTGCGCCGCCGGTATGTTCCAGCAATGAGTATCCCGAAAATGGTGACAAGCGTGTCGCCGACCTCGAAACTGCGTTACGCAACTGCGGCTTGCAAGACGGCATGGTGATCTCTAACCACCACCACCTGCGCGACGGCGACGCTGTCGCCCTCATGGCCCTGCAAGCCGCCGCGAAGATCGGCGTCAAGGATCTGCTGTGGTTTCCCAGTGCGTCATTTCCTTCGCAGAAGTCCGCCATCGAACTGATGGAAAAGGGCGTCATCCACCACATCGAAGGCAGCATGAACGGCCCGCTCGGTGACTACTGTACCCAGGGCAAGATGCGCGGCATGGGCATTCTGCGTTCCCACGGTGGTCGCTGGCAGGCCATCCAGGACGGCGAAGTGCACATCGACATCGCGGTTATTGCCGCGCCAACAGCTGATCCCTTCGGCAACGCCGACGGGTCGCACGGAAAATCGGCCTGCGGATCACTCGGCTTTGCCCTCGCCGATTCCACGTACGCTGACCACGTAGTCGTGGTGACCGATAGTCTGATTCCGTTCCCCTGCATCCCGTGGCAGATTCAGGGCAACAACGTGGACTACGTGGTCGAAGTGCCGTCTATCGGCGATCCAAGCAAGATTGTGTCGGGCACCACGCAGATCACCCGCTCTCCGGACCGCCTGCGCATCGCGGAGTTTGTAGCGCGTTTTCTGCGCGACGCCGGCATCATGCGCAACGGGTTCTCATTTCAGGCGGGCGCGGGTGGGATTGCTCTCGCTTTCGTCGATTACCTGCGACGCATGATGAAAGAAGATGGCGTGAGGGCCCGCTTCGTCCGCGGCGGATCGACGAAGTATCTTGTTGAACTGTTGCAAGACGGCCTCACCGACTACATCCTCGATGGGCAGACTTTCGATCTCGACGGCGTAAAGTCTATCGCGAACGACCCACGGCATGTTGCCACGTCGCCTTTTACCTCCTACAACTACCATGGGAAGGGAAACTTCGCCTCGATGGTAGACGCCGTTGTCCTGGGCGCGACTGAGGTTGACGTCAACTTCAATGCCAACGTCGTCACCCACTCCGACGGACGTCTCCTGCACGGCATTGGTGGATGGCAGAACTGCTTGGCTTCAGGATGCAGCATTCTTGCCCTGCCGTCATTCCGTGATCGCATCCCGGTAATCGTTGACGAAGTCACCACGTTGACTGGGCCGGGCGAGTTGGTGGATGTCGTCGCCACCGAGCGCGGCATTGCCATCAACCCACGCCGCCAGGACTTATTGGATGCCGTGAAGGGATCGAGCCTGCCCATCCGCCCCATTCAGGACATCAAGGCCGAAGTCGAGCGCATTTGCGGCGGCAGACCGGCACGCCCCAAGCGTAGCGACCGGCCTGTAGCGATTGTGAAGTGGGTGGATGGGACCGTCTTAGACACTGTCTGGCAACTGAACTGAACGCGTGGGGGCGGTCGCCCTCGTCCGTCCGGCTGGAAGCAAACTCGCTACCACCCGGTATCCCAACAGCACTCCTAGCACTACCGCGTACTCGAGGGGCTTGTGTACGTCAGCCTTGACCAGCCACCAGTAGTGAACAACTCCGGCCATCGCACTGACGTAAATCAGTTGGTGCAGCAACTGCCAGCGCTTGCCGCCGAGGCGGCGAATCCAACCGGCCGTCGAGGTGATGGCCAGTGGAATCAGCAGTACAAATCCGGTGAATCCTACGGTAATGAACTTGCGCTTGGCGATGTCGGCCAGCATTTCGTGCACATCGAAAAACTTGTCCAGCCAGATGTAGGTCAGGAAGTGCAGCACGACGTAAAAGAACGCGAACAGTCCGAACATGCGTCGGTAGCGGATGAGCCAGAGTTGTCCGGTAAGTTTGCGAAGCGGAGTAATTGCCAGCGTGACCAGAAGAAAGATCAGCGTCCAATCGCCCGTCGAGTGCGTGATGACCTCAATCGGATTGGCGCCGAGCGCGTTGTTATAGGCCTTCCACCCGAGCCGTGCCAGCGGGCCCAAGCAGGCCAGGAAAACTACGGGTTTGAACCACTTCACCATTCTGACCACTGACCACTGACCACTGACTCCTGCTTTTAAAAATTCTTCTTCAAATCCATGCCGCTGTATAGACTTGCCACCTGATCATAGCCATTGAACATGAGCGTCGGGCGCTTGAGAAACTCGCCCAGTCGGCGCTCTTTGGCCTGGCTCCAACGCGGATGGTCCACATTCGGATTCACGTTCGAATAGAAGCCGTACTCGTTCGGCGCCATCTTGTTCCAGGTGTTAAGCGGCTGGCTGTCACTGAAGCGGATGCGCACGATTGCCTTCGCACTCTTGAAACCATACTTCCACGGAACCACAATGCGCAGTGGTGCGCCGTCCTGGTTAGGCAGGGCTTCCCCGTACATTCCGAAGCAAAGCAGCGCCAGCGGATGGTTGGCTTCGTCCAACCGCAAACCCTCAACGTAGGGCCAGTCCAGCACTCGCCCCTGCTGCCCCGGCATCTGCTTGGGATCGTAAACGGTGGTGAATTCAACGAACTTCGCCTTGCCAAGCGGTTGTGCTCGTTTGATCAGTTCGCTGAGTGAAAAGCCCACCCACGGCACCACAATCGACCAGCCTTCGACGCAGCGATGTCGATAGATCCGCTCCTCGGGGGCAGCCATCTTGATGATGGTGCCCACGTCGAGAACCTGTTTCTTGCTTACCAACCCATCGATCGTGACCGTCCATGGACGCGTCTTGAAGTCCTTCGCCAGGCCGGCAGGCTCATATTTATCAGTAGAGAACTCGTAGTAGTTGTTGTAATTGGTCACATCCTTGTAAGGCGTGATCTTCTCCGTCGTCGAGAGCGGGCTCTTCTTGACGCCGTCGATCTTGGCGTCAGCATCCACCGTCAAAGAAGGTGTGGCGAGTTCGTCTAGGCGACTGCCTACCGCTGCAACTGCGCCCGCCACAGCCGCTCCGGCCAGAAATTTGCGACGGTTCAGGTACAAACTCCTGGGCGTGATCTCGGAAGATGGAATGACCGCGGATTTCTTAATTAGCATGAATACTCTATCCCACTGATTGTACGAATATCGGCCCCGGTCGGATCTCGGTTCTACCCAATAAGACGCAGATGGCGCACAAAAGTTGCACGGTGACGGCTGCGGAAGGGCGGCTCAAACCCGATCGGGAGATTCTGGGCCTTCAAGCCTTGGGAGCAGTGCCCAGCACTTCGCGCACTTTTCGCGAAAGCATCTGCAGGGTAAAGGGCTTCTGGAGAAAGGCGGTGCCGGGTTCCAGCACGCCTTCGTGCACGATGGCGTCTTCGGTGTAGCCGGAAAGATAGAGCACTTTGGTTTGCGGATGCGAGGCGCAAAGCCGGGCGGATAGCTCACGGCCGCTCATTCCGGGCATCACTACGTCGGTGATCAGCATGTCAATCGGCTCAGTGTGTTGGCTGGAAATGCGCAGAGCAGTCTCCCCATTCTCAGCCTCCAAGACTTGATACCCCCTGGCCTCCAGTGTCTCGCGCACCAACTGGCGTACCGATTCCTCATCTTCCACCAGCAGCACAGTCTCCGTGCCGCCGCCCTGTGGGAGGGCGATCCGCACCGGGCCCGTGGGGTCCGCAGCCTCTTCCACCCGTGGCAGATAGATCCGAAAAGTCGTCCCGTGCCCTGGTTCACTCTGTACCAGTACATAGCCCCCACTCTGCTTAATGATGCCGTAAACCGTCGACAACCCCAGCCCGGTGCCCTTTCCTTTTTCCTTAGTGGTGAAGAATGGCTCGAAGATTCTGGCCTGGGTTTCCTTGTCCATGCCATGCCCGTTGTCACTGACGGAGAGCATCACGTAGGCGCCGGGCTGAATGTAGTTGTAATCGCGCCTCAAGTCGTCGCTGTCCAGATTCACGTTCGCGGTCGCGATGGTGATCTTGCCACCCTCTGGCATGGCGTCTTTCGAATTGACCACCAGGTTCATGATGACCTGCTCAATCTGGCCTGCGTCGGCGCGCGTGCGGCCGAGATCGGAGGCAAGCCGCGCCTGCAACTCAATGCTCTCCCCGATTAGCGGACGCAACAGCCGCTCCATGTCCGCGACAATCAGGTTGACATCCACCACCTTCAGTTCCAGCAACTGCTTACGGCTGAAGGCCAGCAACTGGCGGGTCAGGCTCCCGGCTCGTTCCGTGGCCTGGTGGATGGCTTCGATCTTCGGATACAGAGAACTGTCTTTCCCGGTATTTTCCAGCAGCACCTCGGTATAGCCGCCGATTACCATCAGCAGGTTGTTGAAGTCGTGGGCGACCCCGCCAGCCAGTCGTCCCACCGCTTCCATCTTTTGTGCCTGCCGGAACTGGTTCTCCAGCACGCGTTGCTCGGTGACATCTTCGGCGATGATTTCCAGAACATCGGCGGTGTCTTCCGGGTTGTTGACTACGCCGCCGCTCAACCGCACCGTAATTACTTTTCCGTCTTTGCGCTTCCACCGCACCTCAATGTGGCCCTGTCGCGTTCCGCTCCTGAATTCCTGCATCAGGCGTTCCAGCTCCCGCTGATCGACAAACACCTGGCGCTGTGGATTTAACGCCAGTACTTCCGCGGGGGAGTTGTACCCCAGCATGGAGATCAGGGCGGGGTTCACATCCAGGAACAGGCCGTCCAGGTTGGCGCGGTAAATTCCATAAACCGCGCTCTGCACCAGGGAGCGGTAGCGTGCCTCGGAACGGCGCAACGCCTCCTCATTGCGCTTGTGTTCCACCGCACTGGCCACCTGCTGCGAGACGAACGTGAGAATCTCCTTTTCCTTATCGCCGAACCGTACGTTGCGGGTGTAGCTTTGTACGACCAGGGCCCCGAATACGCTTCCCCCAGCCTTCAACGGGACACCTAGCCAGTCGAGCGAGGGCGCGCCAATCAGTTCCACTTCGCCCCGCTGGACCAGTACCTCAAAGACGTCGGGTGTACACAGCAGCGGCTCCCCGCTGCGCAGCACGTACTCCGTGAGTCCATTTCCGAGTCTTTTAGGCAGGGGGGGTGGGTCTTCTTCATCGACAAAATAGGGAAAGCTCAGCGACTGTGCTTCGGGGTCGTAAAGCGCGATGTAAAGGTTGCGCGCGTACATCAATTCGGCCACGATGTTGTGAATGGCTGCGTAGAACTGCTGCAAATCGCCCGCGGAGCTGGCTTTTTCCGCGATGCGCAGCAGGGCTGAACTCAGCGATTCCGCCCGCTTTTGTTCGGAGATGTCGCGATAGAGAACGCAGACCCCAACCTGCTTGCCAGAGACAACCGCAGGAGCGCTGGAGATAAAGACGTCCACCAGCGTGCCATCCTTCCGCTGCCGCTTGGTTTCCAGCACAACTTTTTGCCCTTTGGCCAGAGCGTCTTGAATCCAGCGGGTCTCCGCCGTGCGGTCCGGAGGAATGATCAGAGAATCCAGGCGGCGGCCCAGGACCTCCTCAGGCGTAAACCCAAAGATGTGAGTGAACTCGCTGTTGAGACGGGTAATGCGGTGCTCAGGATCCAGAATACTGATGGCTTCCGGCGCGCACTCGATCAATTGTTCGAGGTAGGCCTTTTGTAGCTCCGGGCTCTCGGGAACCAGGCTCGAAGAGGCTTCCTCAGGGACTACCGCAGTGGGGGCAGTCAGGGCAGGGCTACTGTTGTGCAGCGCTTCACGCAGGAACCTCGCCCGCACCTGTTCGGCAGATTTCGCCGACTGGGTGATTTTGTCACCCATTTACCCCTCCCGATTTGAAACCAGAGCCAAATCAAGATGTTAGATGGGGTGCGTAATCCCTGAAAGTTACGGAGGTAATTTTCCTCCCCGCCTCTTTTCTCGCTTCCTGAGCGCCTTTTCTGTGACGGGTGTCCGCGTCGTGTCCACGACGGTCGAAGCAGTTTTTCCTGTGCTGCTAGGCTCCGCTGGCCAGCAATTCGCAGACACGGCGAAGCGCGTCGCGTTGCTGGGAGGTGAGAGCTAGAAATTCAAAGCCATGACGCAGCCCGGTGCGATAACGCGCGAGCGCCCGGACTTTGAGGGGGGATACCGTTGCTGGCAAAGCAAGTTCCATGGAGACCACCTCGCCCGGTTGTACTTCGCCGGTCAGCGTTGCGCCGACTCCGTCCTCCCCGAGCTCGGTGGAACGTCCCCATAAGGACGCAGTTCCGCTGGGTCGGAACACCTGGACCGAAATGCGAATGTCGGCAGGATAACGCGAAAAACGGCGTGGGCTCGGGGCGGCTGGCGGATGAGGAGGAGAGTCGTCCATGCTATTGGCTCCCGTGTAAAAGGTAGCCTGGCTCCAGAGGCAATTTGCCTGCGACCCGGACCACGGTGACACCTCCAGTAATTGCGTACACATCCACCAAGCCAACGGCCCCCGGAGTCGATTCCACCTTTTTCACCAGGGCCTCGTCGGAGTCCACTACCACAATGGCGGGGTGGTTGACCCTGGCATGATTCGCATTGGCAATCAGGGTCAAGACTTCCTCTTTGGGCAAGTTGTAGATCTTTTCCAGCAACAGCCGCATCTCCGGTGAAGCTGGGTCGCGAGTGACGACACTGACCGGCTTGCCATCTGCCCAGCGGGTGGTCTGGCCCTTGCAGATCCTGGTGAGCTCGGGCACGGTTACGTCGACCAAATGGTTCGCCTTATTGGAGATGAGCGCGATGTCTTTTGCGCACGCCACCACACTCCAGCTCAAGACCGCAAAAGCCAGCGTCAGAAGGCTTCGACTGCGCAAATTTCCCTCCCGTGTTCTGATTCTCTTCCAAGCGCGCTGTTGGCTCAATGACCAGAAGGGTGATGTACCAGTAGCGACAACAGGTGGTTGTCCCTTAAATTTCTTGGGAGAAAGCTAATCGCGGGGCGGCAAGTGCATCCCCCGGCCCACTCTCGTCATCCTTATGGCAGGAGGAAGAACCATGGTTCATCAACTACCCCCATTACCGTACGACTACTCAGCTCTCGAACCGGTCATTGATACCCAAACCATGAAACTGCATCATGACATGCACCACGCCGCTTACGTGAAGAACCTGAATACTGCGCTGGAAAAACATCCTAACCTGCAATCCAAGAAAGTCGAAGAGCTGTTGCGGGACCTGAACGCGATACCGGAAGACATCCGTGCTACCGTGCGCAACAATGGCGGTGGCCACATGAATCACAGCATGTTCTGGAAGATCATGAAGCCTCGAGGCGGGGGCGATCCGGCCGGTGCGGTTTCCAAGCTGATCCACGACACCTTCGGGAGCTTTAACGACTTCAAAACGAAGTTCAACGACGCCGGCGCCAAGCATTTCGGCAGCGGCTGGGTGTGGCTGGCAGGCAAGCCGACGGGCGAAGTGCAGATCATCACAACGCCCAACCAGGACAACCCCATCTCCCAGGGCCTGTTTCCGATTCTAGGGAACGATCTGTGGGAGCATGCCTACTACCTGAAGTACAACAACCGCCGTCCGGAGTACCTGGCGGCCTGGTGGAACGTAGTGAACTGGGAAGAAGTGAACAGACGGGTCGAAATCTTCCTGTCCTACCACGAGCCGGCACTGGCGGCAAGGTAGGCTTGTCTTCTTGCCTGCACCATCGCAGCAGAGGGTGCCCCATCCTAGCGCGCACTTTGCGCTAGGGTGGGAGGCAATTTGCCGGACGCCAACTCCCCTTGTCATGCTGAGCGAGGACTGAGCTTCGCTTTGCGAAGCTCAACCGCAGTCGAAGCATCCCTGCCGACACAGTTCAATCTATCTGGTGGAGGACGGACGTCTGGCCCGTCCTTATCTTCTGACCACACTGTAGAGACGTTGCTCGCAACGTCTCAAATCCCTTCCCGGGCTGCGGAGTGAGCCTACATTGGATCTTGGGTGGCGCAGCGCTTCCAGCGCTGCGAATTAAGACCGGAGTCTGAAGCACGCGCTTCAGCGCCTGAGGTGCTTGGCAATCTTTCCGCGCTGCCCGTAGGCATCGTTGCGGTCCGTTCGGCATCATTCAAAATCTGAACGTGCCGATCTTTCCGCTCGGCTCCCTCACCGTCGTCTCCACCACGTCCCCCCGCCGGTTGTAGAGATAGTCGAAATGATAGATTTGGTCGGCGCTCAGTTCCAGGCTTTCCACCCTCCGGCCATTGTAGTGGACGGTCAAGATGATTTTTCCAGAAGCCTCGACTCGAGTCATGTCGCCGAGTTCGTAATCGTAGCGCCACAACCGTTCACCACTCTTGTCTCTTACTTCGAGCAGCCTTCCCCCCTGGTCATAGGAATAGCTCCTCAACTCGCCGGCGTTGTCGGTCGCTGTCGAAATGCGGTTGCTGGCGTCATAAGTCAGTCGAATCCAGTGCCCATGAGGCGAAGTCACGCTCCGCAGATTCCGTGCCGCGTCACGCTCCAACTTGATCTCATCGCCCGCAGCATCCTGCATCCCAACCAGCGCTCCCTCAGCGCCCCTCTTTGACCGATACGCCTCAGGAAATCGGTACAGCCTTCCGTCGGCAAACGTGTAGTCCCAATGGTCTTTGTTCCAGGCAATGCGCGACTTGTCGAAAACTGTCGGTGGCGTGCCTCTGTGTTCTTTCACGTCATCAACGTAGCTCGTGCCTTCCGAAATCCGGTTGTAATGAACGTGGCTGCCGTCCGCCAGCAGCACATTCATGTAGGTGTAAGGAAATCGATCGCCGTAAGGAAAGATGTCGTAATTGTGATTGCTCCCCAAGCCGAAGGCGCGCGAAGTGCCGTCCCACTGTCCGTAAGCGCGTGTGAGGGCGAGCGGCATGACGTCCGCCACAAATAGGTCAGTCTTGCGCAGCATGAACTTGCCGGATCGCAGGTCAACCTCATATTGCTCGATGTCCGCGTCATTGTTCAGCGCCACGAGACACTGCCGGATTTCGGCGTGCAGAGCCTGATTCCGCTTATTCCCGGCCCGGGCAGGTTCTACACTCAGGCAGGGATAATCATCTTTCGACGGGGCGAACCGGGCCAACTCTGCCGCCGATTTGTACTTGATAACGACAGGTCTGGACGCTAGGCATTTTTGGCGGGCCCGCCAGGCTTCCACGAAAATCAGGTAGGCAACAGCGAGCAAGACAGCCACGGCAAGAAGTCGCCTGCGGATTCGCTTTCCTCGCGCTGGCTCGGTGCTCGCAGTTTCCATCGAGTCTGGGGCTTCTACGGCTTCCTGTACACCACCCCGCCCTTCATCACGAAATTCACTTTCTCCAGCGCCGTGATATCCACCAGCGGGTCCCCGGGTACGGCCACAATGTCCGCCAGTTTACCCACTTCAATCGTTCCAATCTTGTCCTGCATCCCCATCAGTTGCGAGGCCGTCACCGTCGCTGATTGAATCGCCTGCGCCGGCGTCATCCCCCACTTCACCATGAAAGGGAATTCCTGTGCCGGATTGATCGTCCAGGCAAATCCGCCGGCATCGGTTCCAAAGGAGATCTTCACCCCCGCCTTGAGCGCGCGCCGGAACGTGTCTTCGTGAATTTGCAGCATCTTCAGCCACACGGGTGCGCCTGCATCGGCCCGGCCCTGGGCCACATACTCCCCGACAAAAATCGTCGGCACGTAGTAGATGCCCTTGCTCACCATCGTCTTCATGTCGTCGTCGGCGATGTAGTTTCCGTGCTCGATCGAATCCACGCCTGCTTCGACGGAATTGTGCACTCCATTCAGCGCCATGGCATGGGAAGCGACTTTACGGCGCTGACGGTGGGTCTCATCCACGATCGCCCGCAGTTCATCCATGGTGAAGGTCGGAATATCGTCGAGCACGCCGTCCGGTCGGACAAAGTAGCTGCGGTCGCTGTAGATCTTGATCCAGTCGGCGCCGTACATGATCTGCTCGCGCACCGCTTTGCGCGCCGCGTCCGCTCCATCCACCACTTGCACGCCGTGCGGCACGTCCACACCGGGCGCATAACCCAGCAAGGGATACGCTCCGGTCACATCCAGGGCACGGGTCGAGACCTGCATGCGCGGCCCGGGAATCACCCCGTTGTTGATCGCTTTCTTCACATCGGCATCGGCGTAGCCTGCGCCCTCGGTTTCGACATCGCGAAGCGCCGTGAATCCGTATTCCAGCGCGCGCTTCGCGTTGACCGTTGCCAGGATGGCCCGGTATTGCGGCGACTGCTTCAGCAGTTGCTGGTCATAGTCTGTATCCGTGATGTCTCCCTGCAACAGGACGTGGGTGTGCGTGTCGATCAAGCCGGGAAGGCAAGTTTCGTTCGAAAGGTCGATGACCTTGGGCGCGCTTGCGCCTACAGCCGTGATCTTGTCGCCCTGAATCTCGATCACCACATTCTTTTGCAGTTTGTCGGACTTCCCATCGAACAAGCTGCCGCAATGGATGTAGATCGGCAGCGGTGGTGTCTGCGCGATTGCGATCCCAACGGTCATACACGAAACCAACAAAGCGCATCCAATTCGACGTCTCATAAGCCTCCAATTCGGGAATCGGAAACTGACTCCTGACTCCTCATTCCTAGCTACCAGCTACTAGCCCTTGGCTACTACTTCTGCATTTCCTGTGCTTGACATGTGGAAATTACGGAGCGCGAGTGTAACAGATTTCTCTTCCACCGACGATCCAAGAAAACAGACCGCGCACAGAGCCGTGTCGGGCCGCCTGTTTCGCTGTTTCTCGGTCCCTGTGAATCCGTGAA
The DNA here is from genome assembly GCA_020073105.1 of Terriglobia bacterium. Classification (GTDB taxonomy): domain Bacteria; phylum Acidobacteriota; class Terriglobia; order Terriglobales; family Acidobacteriaceae; genus JAIQFW01. The sequence continues at coordinate 4,346 of JAIQFW010000105.1, read as the reverse complement.
AATCCGTGGCCGGTTTTTCTTCATTGCACCATAATTATGGAATTGACCGCACTACTGGTCGCGAGTAAATTCTCTTCACCCTCAATGAAATTGTCCAGCCGGCAGCCAGAAATCGAAGCGCACGAATCGACAATCAAGAATCGGCATTCAAAAATGATTCTCCCTCCCCCAAAGGGTGAACCCACTTGAACGACACGACTGCAGCATGGAACATTTATCGCACGCGGTTTCTCATCAAGGCACGACAGCTGTCCGAACCGCTTTTCTTCGTCGACGTACTTGGCCGGGAACAGCGAGGCCAGCCGGGCGACTATCTGGTCGAGTCGTCCGACGGCCGGCGCACCATCCAGCCCAGGGAGATCTTCGAGGATATTTACGTGGCCATGGGACCGGCCGACGAAAGCTGGGGCCTACCGCTCCGGAGGGGAGTGTTGCCGGCTGAACTCAGACCTCGCGTCCCCACAACTCGCCGTCCAGCAAGCGCTTAGCGGCAGCTTGCAGAACCTGTGGAAAAGCCGGGTTGAGAAAGGAGCATCTTCGGGGTTAATTGCTTTGGGCTACAATATATAGGGATACCCTCTTGACAGCCACAACCGGCGGGAGTACTGTTTCGATCCCATGGAGCTGTAAACGCCTCCGGAAACGGAGACGGGCTGATGCAAGCGTAAAGGTCAGAGTTAAGGCAAGAAATAGGGGCGGAGGCCGGGCCGAGGTGACCCCGCGCCGCCCCGCCAAAGTAGGCTGTAGTTTTGCTGAAAGCTGAGAGCTGACGGCTGAAAGCTTTCTTTGTGCGGTGGCCGTTCCCCGGTCCGGATTTTCCGGCATCCCCTCGGGGAACGACAACAGTTGACAATCGCATTTGTGGAAAAAACCTCCAGTGGAGGGTAGGCAGTCCCTTTGCTTCGAGGCGGGAAATTCGGGCCCGAAGGATGTTGGAATCGCTGTCCATGCATCACAGGCAGGATCCGCGGAATTGACTAAATAATCTAAAGAAGAACGGAGCCCCCATGGCTGAAGTCACCGAGAAGAGAGCCCCCAACGCCGCCGAGGCCACCGCAGTTCCTGCGGCCCCGACGACTGCCGCCACCGTCAAGAAGGCCCCCGGCCTCACCTTCCGCCGCTTCTTTACCAAACCCGGCGTCTCTCCCTACGAGGAGATCGAATGGGAACGCCGTACGGCTGCGATCACCGACGCCCAGGGCAACGTGATCTTCGAGCAGAAGGATGTAGAGGTCCCTAAAGACTGGTCGATGACGGCGACCAACATCGTGGCCTCGAAATACCTGCACGGTACCATCGGCACCCCCGAGCGCGAAACCGGTGTTCGCCAGCTCGTTAGCCGCGTAGCCGAAACCATTCGTGATTGGGGTCTCTCGCAGGGCTACTTCAAGACGCCGGAGGACGGCGCCACCTTCCACGACGAGCTCGCTCACATTCTTCTTCGCCAGTACGCCGCGTTCAACTCGCCAGTTTGGTTCAACGTCGGCTGCGACCGTATCGAGCCCACATCCGACGCCACCAACTGGCACTGGAACCCAGCCCTCGGCCGCGTCGAGTTCAGCGTCACCGGCTACAAGACGCCGCAGTGCTCCGCCTGCTTCATCAACTCGGTGAAAGACTCGCTCGATTCCATCCTCACCCTGGCCAAGACCGAAGGCATGTTGTTCAAGTGGGGCTCCGGTACCGGAACCAATCTTTCCACGTTGCGCTCTTCCACGGAAGGTCTGAGCGGCGGCGGTACCGCCAGCGGTCCGCTCAGCTTCATGAAAGGCTTCGATGCCTTTGCCGGCGTCATCAAGTCCGGCGGCAAGACCCGGCGCGCCGCCAAGATGGTCATCCTCAACATTGACCATCCCGACATCATCGACTTCATCGAGTGCAAGTCGAAAGAGGAAGCCAAGGCCCACGCCCTGGTTGCCATGGGCTACGACGGCTCGCATCCCGACTCCGACGCCTACTCGTCCATTTTTTTCCAGCCCGCGCCGTCAAGGACGGCCGGCCGATGCAGACTTTCAAAGCCAAAGACCTGCTCTTCCGGATTTCCGACGCCACCTGGCGCTGCGGCGATCCCGGCATGCAGTTCGATACCACCGTCAACCGCTGGCACACTTCGAAGAACACGGCCCGGATCAACGCGTCCAACCCGTGCTCCGAGTACATGTTCCTCGACGACTCGGCTTGCAATCTGGCCAGCCTCAACCTGCTGAAGTTCGCACCCAACGGCACGTTCGACGTGGAAGCTTATCGCCACGCCGTCGATGTCCTGATCACCGCGCAGGAAATCATTGTTGACAACGCCGGCTATCCGACGGAGATGATCGGCCGCAATTCGCACGACTATCGTCCCCTGGGACTCGGATATGCCAACCTGGGCGCGCTGCTCATGGCGGCCGGGCTGCCCTACGACTCCGACGCCGGACGCGACTACGCCGCCTGCGTCACCGCCATCATGTGCGGCGAAGCGTACCTGCAGTCTTCGCGCATCGCTGAACTCTGCCCGCCCCTGGTTCCGGCCACGGAGCCAACGCAGAAGGGCCTCGCCGAGACCAACCTGGGATCGAATGTCATGCCCGGCGGCGCCTGCCCCGGCTGGTACATCAATCGCGAGCCCTTTCTCGACGTCATCCGCATGCACCGCGCATCGGTCAACAACATTAACAAAACCAACGTCCCCAGCCCGCTCTACGAAGCCTCCAAGTCCTGCTGGGACGAAGCCCTGGCCTCCGGCGAAAAACACGGCTACCGCAACTCCCAGGTCACCGTGCTCGCTCCCACCGGCACCATCGGTTTTATGATGGACTGCGACACCACCGGCGTGGAGCCCGATCTCGCCCTGGTGAAGTACAAGAAACTGGTCGGCGGCGGCATGATCAAGATCGTGAACAACACCGTGCCCACCGCGCTGTTCAAGCTGGGCTACTCGCACGACGAAGCCGACAAGATCGTCAGCTACATCGATGCCACCGGCACCATCGAGGGCGCGCCGCACATTAAAGACGAGCATCTCGCGGTGTTCGACTGCTCGTTCAAGCCGGCCAAGGGCACGCGCTCCATCTCCTACATGGGGCACATCAAGATGATGGCGGCGGCGCAGCCCTTCATTTCGGGCGCGATCTCGAAGACGGTCAACCTGCCGGAGAACGCCTCGGTCGAAGACATCATGGAGGCCTACCTCCAGTCGTGGAAGCTGGGGATCAAGGCGGTGGCCATCTATCGCGACGGCTGCAAGAAGTCGCAACCGCTGAGCGCCGCGGGGACCAAGACAGCCCAGAGTAGCGGTTCCTCTGTGACCCCTGTGCCCTCTGTGGTGGAAGAAGATTTGAATGCGCCGCCGCGCGCGGTGCGCCACAAGCTGCCGGAAGAGCGCATGTCGGTGACGCACAAATTCAACGTCGGCGGACACGAAGGCTACATCACGGTCGGGCTCTATCCCAGCGGCGACCCAGGAGAAATCTTCATCACCATGGCCAAGGAAGGCTCGACGGTCAGCGGGCTGATGGACAGCTTTTCCTGCGCCATCTCGCTGGCGCTGCAACACGGCGTGCCGCTGAAGATGCTGAGCGAGAAGTTCGCGCACACCCGCTTCGAACCCAGCGGCTGGAGCGGCAATCCCGAGATCGGCTTCGCCAAGTCGATCATGGACTACATCTTCCGCTGGCTGCAGTTGCGCTTCCTGACCGGACAGCAGCAGTTGCTGTTCGAGAACCTGCGACCGAAGCTGAACGGCGTCAGCTCTCAACCCATTGGCGATCTGAACGGATCGTCGCCGACGACGAACGACGTGCGGCCAACGACGGGCGCCATTCATGCAGCCGACGCCCTGCGCGACATCGTGGACCTGGGCGACGCCCCGACGTGCAGCTTCTGCGGCTCGATCATGACCAGAAATGGCAGTTGCTACCGGTGCATGAGCTGCGGGAGTACGAGCGGGTGCAGCTAGGCTAAGCGGAACTCATCGGTTGGTGTGGTTTCAACTGCGGTACAGGCCTTAGGAACGGGGGAGTGGTTGTTCGCGGACAAGTGTACAATTAAGGTTACCGTGGGCCGAACTTTTGCGTGCGAGGTGTTCATATGCCACGATCTGAACGACCGGCCTCCAACGAGCAGCTAAGCATTGAGTCACCGCAGGATTCAGTCGGTACCCTTCGCGATGCAGCAGTACCAGCCAGCCCCGCCGCTGATAAACCGCCAGCAATAAGTCTGCCAGTGCCCACCAATAGCACCAAGGCAGACAGACGCGAATTCTTCCTTCCTGTTAGCGGTTTCGTATGGTTGTTCCCCGAAGAAGTGGAAGTTGTTAACCACCCCGCCTTTCAACGTTTGGGAAAGATTTTTCAGTTAGGGCA
>JAIQFW010000104.1 GCA_020073105.1 Terriglobia bacterium | reverse complement strand
CCCAGGCGAAGAAGACGATGCCGGTCATGATGACGAACATCACCGGGTCGCTTCCGAAGTTGTAGAGGGCGAAGACGAGATAGTAGGTCCGCTCAGTGCGGGTCATGGATCGTCCACTCGTACCCCGCATCGCTGGAGCAACTCAAATGCCGGCTCTTCCACAATCGTCAGAATCATGCCCAAGGCGACGAAGATCTCGGGGATGTTCCAAAGTTCCACGGGCAAGATGATGCGTGGAGCAAAATGGTCCAGCAGCATTTTCATCGGGAACACCGCGCCCCAGCACAGGAACCCACCCGAAATCGTGATGACCGCTGGCGAGGGCCGCTGGTGGCTGCGGTAACAGAACACTCCGGACAACACAAACCCGATCCCGAGCATTACGATGGTCCTTTCGTTGAATGAGCCACGAAGGACCGATTGCACCGCCCATGTGCCGGCCCCGAGGCACAAGAGCGCCACCATCACCTGATAGCGCGATGGCCTGCGATTCGCCCGAAAGAAGAACACCACTCCTCCGCCAAAACAGGCAACTAGGCAGGCGAGATAGGGCCATTGCGCCTGAGCACTGCCTCGATCCAATGCCACATAGAGGACAGAAGGTACGGCTAACGCGAGCATCAGCAGAATGCGCTTGGCACGCTCCTCAACCACCGGCGAGACCGAAACCAGGAACGCGATGGCCGACGCCTGCAAGCAACCACCGTTGATGGCCAGGAGAAGTGCGCTAGGGTGTCCGTTGGACGGTTCGAGTAGTTGGGCCAGGAAATGGGTGAAGACCAGGGTCCAGCCCACCGCCCAAAGTTGCAGACGTGCGCCCCGGGCATGCCGCTTGAGGTAAACAAAAATTGCCACCAGCAGGCCCACGGTCAAAAAGGTAGGAATTCTCTCAATAATGCCCACGACTCCTCCCACATGCGGGGGAGGCTCAGAGCGCAAAGGTAACAACCAAGTAATAGGCGGTCAAGACTCCAACGTGCCATAGGCGTGGCACCAAAGTAGGGTAGGAAAAACCAGCCTGGCGGCCAAAACCCATAGGGATTAGGGTATCTTTCGGCGATTTACCGTGGCGCTCAGGCGGCGGAAGCATCTGAATACGGTATGACCCTGGATGAACATGTTCGCGTGACCGGCGGTGCGCTGAAGAACTGGCTCATTGCGCAGGTACAGGACTCTGTGGCGGTAGGGATTCTGTGGCTCGTCGGTCTTTTGTTGCTGAAGGTTCCATGGGCGCCGCTGTGGGCGCTGCTGGCCGGAGTTCTGCAGTTCGTCCCGCATCTGGGGCCGGCGCTGGGAGTAGTCGGCCCGGTGCTAGCTGCGACCATCCATTGGGCTGATTGGGAGCATCCGCTCTATGTATTGTTGCTCTATGCCGGGATCGCCGCGCTGGATGGCTTATTGCTGCAGCCCTATCTTATGAAGCGCACCGCCAAGGTGCCGATGTGGGCTTCGATCCTGGCGCCGATTGTGCTGGGGATCCTGATTCCGTTCTGGGGAGTGCTGCTGGCGCCACCGCTGCCGGCGGTGGTGTATGCATACAAGGCAAGGCAGGCAAGTATTTAGGCGCGTGGCCCTGCCTTTCGCGCTTTTTGCGAAGGCCGGGGATGTTCCTAATATAATCGACTTTCAGTTCGTTATCATCACCGCCGCTATTTGTATGTTCGTAGCGGAGTTAGTTATGTTAGCTGGCGTGATGCTTGCTGGAAGTACGCCTGTACTGCACGTGTCGGTCGTGTCGGTGCCCCAGGTGTGTGCCACAGTCCCACTCGCCCCCATGAAGTTAGAAGCGTTATTAGCTGCGCCGCTTATGTCTACCGTGGCAGTCAAGATAGGTACTATGGAAGACGAGCAATAAGCGAGATAATAAGTTCCTGGCACCATCGTGTACGCAGTGGGCGTAAACGATTTAATCCCTGTCGTCGCCGCGGAGACACCCCCCGTCGTCCACTTTCTGGCTCCGGTTGAATCGTAAAGGGCCTCGCTCACTGTGCTTCCCGTTTGCTGCGTCCCGACGTACATGTAACCGTTGCCGACTTTTCGTGTTACATCGTTGTAAAACGCAACAATGTATATCGTATTAGCTGCATTAACTACATGACCGCCACTCAACCCAACACTAAGAGGGGGTATTACTGAAGCTCCGAGAACGAAGTTGCAACTCGATGTGCAGCCAACTGGGGCGGCGGTACCAGAGTACTGTAAGGTTCCAGCGAGGACTAAGTTTCCACTGGAGTCGATGGACGCTTTGACTGTGGGCGTTCCACCGCCAATAACAAAGTCCGCAATGTCCCCTGAGCCCGAGGCATTGTTTACGGTCAACGTTGTTTGTGCCTCACCAAGGGCGACGGCAGCAAAAGAGAAAATGCAAACGGCAAGGACACCAGCAATCGAATCTCTGAGCATAAGACCTCGCGTTGCCTAACCACGAAAAAGGTAAGTCAGGCCGAATGGCATTGCAAGTTACCGATGTGATTCCTGAGTTTCGCCTGGGCACATGGGAGTGTGTGGTGTGGGATTTTTCATTATCTCTGAAAATATCGCAAAGGACTCAAAGGGAACCAACGAAGGAAATTGGCGGGAACGCAGGCTTGGGATACTGTGCAGGTCAGTGTTGGAGGTTGACTCGCAATGCCACTCGTTCCTTCGATTGGGGCCAAGTCAAACCCTTTCCTCCTCATAGCCCTCCTGGCGATAACGTCCGGTAGCTTCACAGGCACCGCTTCCGGTCAAACGCAAAACACAACCCAGATAAATGGGGCGTTCACTGCGGGCGCAATCAACAATCAAGCCCAAGTTGACGGCGTGACGAACAAGTCCCTCGCTTCCGCAGTTGTTTCTCCACAATGTGCGGGGGCTTCCAGCAATTCTCCCACAGGATGTGTTGTATGGGACGGTTTGCCTGAATTGCTTCAGACATGGCCGTTGCTTGGCGGCAACACCTACCACCTCGGACTGGGTAAGGGGGTTCAAGGAGGCGCGGGCCAAGGAATCTTTTACACAACGGTACCCATCGTGCTTGGCGCGAGTCAGATTCTTGGGTCTGGCAGGGCGAAGACGGGTTCAGGAAAAACGGCGCTCGAAGATGGCTCAACAGGAACCGTCATACGTGCCTGTGATGGCAACGGTGTCGTAACGACGTCGTTACCGGCAGCCATTTCAGACAACGCCTGTACGTTTGGTGATCCACCGAATCAGCAACCGCTCTACTTTCCGAACGCCCCGCCAAAGCCTCCAGGCGTCACGGGAGCTGCGACTTTTGCTTCGGATGGAGCTCTAAGTCCTGGAACGTATTACTGGAAAATCGCGTGGGTAGTCAATCTGGCGACGGGCTGTGATTCCCGATTCACCCTAGAGTGGCCGGTATGGACTACGGTGCAAAACAAGCTAATTCCTGCAGGCACGTGCCTCCAATCCACGATCTCCGGCACGAACTATACCCAAGTGGCTCTCAACCAAGGCCACACGTCATCCAGCAGTTTTAGCTGGAACGGCGTTGGGCAAAAGACCCAGGACAACGAAGTAACTTGGCTCAATATCGGTCCGTACTCTACCGAACCCGGCGGCCAAACGCCCTATGGGACCCCAGGTATCAGCTTACCCAGCGACGAACAGACCGCATCGATCGGCGTCGGCAGCCTTAACAACGCTATTCGGTTCAACAGCGGCAATCCCATCAATGTCAGCGTCACCGATTACGCGGCGTGTAGCCCCGGAACGGCCTACAGTACAGGTGCATACGTGACGCGCAATTCGCGTCTCTATCGTGCCATCGGCGTCAGCGATCCTGCGCGAGGTAACGCCGCATGTCCGACGGACACGACCTCTGGAGTCCAGTCCGCCGATGCAAACAACAACCCCAGCACCTGCAACCCGACACCACCAACTCTCCCAACGGGCAATTGCTTGTATTGGCAGGAGGTTGGTTCCGCCAGTGGCTCACCGCTGCCTTATTTACCAGTCGTGGGCTATGTTGTCTATGCCTCAACGAGCCACAACACCGAAGTGATCGCCTCATCAATTGGTTGCGCGACCAACAGCACTGTTCAAGTGGGGGCACTAACAGCCTGCAAGATCAACACCTCATACACATTGAAATCTCTTGCTTGTGACACCGGTTGTTTTCACGTTCCGGTTGTTGATACGACTCATCCTCTGATCGTTCTGGGCGAACGGATCAGCACTCCGTCACGTTCATTGTCCACCTTCATGTCACGAGTGCAAGACCTGACGGCTGACGCCAACAACATTGCCGGTTCGGCTGTTACTTACATTTATGGTCAGGAACAGTCAGGGGCGTATGCGATTAATGCACTCTCGGGGAGCGAGGCAACCATCGTTGCCGTCGGACCTGGTACGCAGAATTCGATGCTCTATGACTTTGTAGTTAGCAATCCTAATAATGACCTCGCGTACTACCATCAACAACGGTTGGCAGGTGTTTACCTGGATGCTCGCGACGGACAGCCGATGAAGACCGTGCTTCACGGAACGATCACTCCCTACAACAATCCCAGCACGACCCTTGGGCCTGACACCACGGTTCCTGCTGGGATCGCTTACATCGGAGGAGACGACATCACGATGGAATCCGTGCATACGGAGAACGTCCAGGACGGCATCCTGTGTGACGGCGATGTGGACTCAAGCTCCAAGCCGAACTGCTATATTCTCAGCACGGACGCCGCAGCGGGGAACGTCGGAAAGGAGAACAATACGGTTCACATAGGGTCGCAAACGAACTCGTACTTCGTGAATACTGTCAAGGCGATGTCGGACAATGCACTTCTGGACGACACGATTTCTCTGGTCACAGGTGCGCCCTTTGCGAATTGCTCGTTTCCATACCCAACCACGTCCTTTTGCTACACGCAGAATGGCATCTACCAAGGTGGAGTTAACGATGGTAACAAGCTGCGAACGCGTATCCTGACCGCCCCACTGCAAGTATCATGGTTTGACGGACCCATGTTTCTGACAAACTCCGGAAATGCTGGATCCCTCGGTTTCCAAAAAGGGAGCGACGTGTCCAGCTGGCCCGCTTGGGTCGCAAATAATGTTGCGACCATTGAGGGTGCACCGGACAGTGCGCCTACGTTTGGTTCGTACCGGTTCACACTTCCGGCTGGTGCTAAGTCAGGAATTTTCCAGGGGTTGAATTCGGTAAGTAATCCCGACATCGTGACCGGCACTTTCAGTGGGGATGATGCGCACTCGAAACACAACTTGGGGAATACCGGAACGATTGCGATGACTGATCTTTGTTCAGCAGGTTGCAACGTTGCTGGACTCTACCACGTCCATTGGTCATTTGTTCAAACTACAGCGTGTTCTGGTGGCGGCTCCGTCACCTTCCTTCTGTGGTGGACAGACAACAACGGCACGAGCCACCCATCACAGCAATTGCCTATGTTCGATGGCTCAAGTCTGAGCCTGCCAGGTGGGGTATTTCGACTCCAGCCTGGCCCATCGTTGGCAGCTGCGTGGGCAAGCGGAGACTTCAATGTGTACAAAGATGCGTCCCACGCGATCCAATACGGTACAGGTTATTCAACTTCCTGCCCGGGCGGTGGACACTACGACCTTCTTGTGACTGTCACGGAGCTCCAGTAGGTCAATAAGGCGTGCTCCGGGGACGCCGCCCCCCGGCAAAAAGCTCCTCCTCCCTCTACGGTGTAATTCTGAACACCACGCCGGGCGCTGTGCCGTATATTCTTCCAGCAGAATCGAGCAACAGTGGCGTGGTCGGACGACCGCCCTGATTAGGTTGGAAACGGAAAAGCAGCTCTTGCCAAGCGCCATTATCTTGTTGCAGTTTGAACACAGTTCCGAGATTATTCTGTCCCCCTCCCTGCTGCGTAGTTCCGTAGAGGTTCCCAGAGGCATCAAGCGTCAGACTAGCTTGTGGGCTTGCCCCGTCTCTTCCACTAGCAAAGCTGTGCAGAATCGTCTCTGTCCATGTTCCCGAATCGTTTGTTAGCTCGAAAACTGTTCCGAAGCCGAACTCCCCACCAAAAGTAGTGGTCCCATACAGGTTGCCCGTCGAATCAAATGTCAGTCCGGCGGCAGCACCAGCCCCATCACCTTGCTTTGGGTTGAACGCATGGATGACGTTGAAAACCCACTGCTCGCCAGAAGGGCTTAACTCAAAAACCGTAGCGCCGCTCATACCGTACAGATTACCGTCGGTATCGAAGATCAATCCTCCCTGTAGAAATCCTCCATCCCCATCACCACCTGTAAACGTGTAGAGCACATTTTCTGTCCAAGTGTTTCCAGAAGGCATCACTTGAAAAATCACGCCAGCTCCAAGAGCGCCGCCAAACGCTGTGGTACCGTAGAGATTCCCGACCGCATCAAGAATCACGCCGGCCTGTGGACTCGAACCATCCACTCCACCAGTGAAGTTATACAGTACCGTCTCTGTCCACAGCCCCCCGTTCTTCGGAGGCGTTAGCCTAAAGACCGTCCCACAACCCAACCCGCTGTTACAGTTTGTGAAGGCTCCGCCGCTAACGGTCGTTCCATAAATATTTCCAGCCGAGTCGAACACAACATTCCCTTGAGGCGTCCTACCGTCTGGGTGACCGCTGAACGCATAAACAATGTGGAAGCCGGTTGTGGGCGACAACTGGTACACCGTCCCCGCATTGTTGTAGCCACCTTTGGCTGTTGTGCCATAGGCGTTCCCCGCTGCGTCGAGAACCAATCCTGAAGACGGAGTGTTGGCCAGTTGACCAAAAGTATGGAGTACCTTGTAGCTGCCCGCCCACGTGACACCCGAGGCCAGAGAGATCAATGTGGCCACCACGAAGATTCGCTTAACAAGAAGTGAGAAGGATTGTAGAAACATGCCACACACCTCCAGGTTGGGAGACTTGCGCGTAAGGTAGGGGAGCGGAAATCGTAAAGGTACGCCTTACTGCTAGCGTTGCATAATAGCACATTTTCATCAGAGCCTTTGGCGTTATTCTAGGGCTGGTTCAATCTGTTGAGGGCTAACTCCTGCGGGGGCCATCCCTGAAACACACCGCGATCAAGAGAGCGAGGGCATGGGCCGCCACACCCATGCTATACTTTCTGTTCGTCCGCACTGTTGCGAGGCCATCAGGTGATCTCCTCTACGGGCGAGTCCTCGACAGCACGACCAACGCAATCAAAGTTCATTAAAATGAGGTAATTCCATGTCTGGCCACTCTAAATGGGCCACAATCAAGCATAAGAAGGGCGCCCTCGACGCCAAACGGGGCAAGATTTTTACCCGCCTAATTAAGGAAATCTCGATCGCTGCGAAGAACGGCGGCGGCGACCCGGACACCAACCCGCGCCTGCGTACCGCTATCCTGGCGGCCAAAGCCGAGAACATGCCTGCCGACAACATCAAGCGGGCCATCCAGCGCGGCACCGGTGAGTTGCCCGGCGCGACCTATGAGGAATTCTCTTTGGAGGGCTACGGTCCAGGCGGAGTGGCGATTCTGCTCGATATCAATACCGACAACCGCAACCGCACGGTGAGCGAAATTCGCCACGTCTTCCAGAAGAATGGCGGCAACATGGCCGAGGCGGGCGCGGTCTCCTGGATGTTCCACAAGAAGGGCGACATCATTGTTCCGAAGACGGCGGCCAAGGAAGACGATCTGATGGCCATCGTGCTCGACGCTGGCGCCGAGGACCTTAAAGACGACGGCGAGACGTGGGAGGTTCTCAGCGATCCTTCCTCGTATGAAGCGGTTCTCGAAGCGGTGAAGAAAGCCGGGATTGAGCCTGCGTCGGCCAGCGTGGCCATGATTCCGCAGAATTACATCAAGCTGGAAGGCGCCGCGGCCAATACCATGATCCGCCTGATGGAGGCGCTGGAAGAGCACGACGACGTGCAGAGCGTGCACTCCAACTTCGATATCGACCAGAAGTTGCTGGAGGAAGTCGCCGGCTAGTGTCGTTCCATCGGAAGCATCGAAGCCGCCCGGCAAGGGCGGCTTTCTCATTTGTTCGGCGGGAGCAGTGCGAGCCAGGAAACTTTTCAACACTCTCGTGCAAAATCTTGTTGAAAACTAGGGAAGTACTCGTGGAAGTGGTTTAGCGAGAGATGCTTCTACACTTTGCACTGAGTCCGTTGCTGGCACTTTGGTGACCCGCACCTTCGTGGTAAGGGTCGGTGAGTTTGCGACGACCAATGGTCGCGGAGAACATTCTGAAGGTAAGACTGGACAAACTTCTTTTCGAGCGCGGCATGACCGTCTCGCGGGAACGGGCGCAGGCCCTGATCCTCGCCGGGAAAGTACTCGTGAACGGGCAGAAGGTAGAGAAAGCCGGGGCCGGAGTAGAAAACGATGTGGAGATACGACTGCTTGGCGAAGACCTCAAGTACGTAAGCCGCGGCGGGCTCAAACTGGAAAAAGCCCTGGAGCACTGGCACATCGATGTGACGGGCAAAGTGTGCCTGGACGTGGGCGCTTCGACCGGCGGCTTTACCGATTGCCTGCTGCAACACGGAGCCTCTCGTGTGATCGCGGTGGACACCGGGCACGGCCAGATTGATTTCCGCCTCCGCCAGGATCCGCGGGTGCACCTGCTGGAGAAGACGAATGCACGCTACCTGATCCGCGAACAGGTTGGCGAGGCTGTGGACTTCATCGCCATGGACGTTTCGTTCATCTCGGCTACACTGGTTCTGCCTGCCGTCATTGCAGCTGCATTGCCTGCATCGCCGAATGAACGGCGGGGACGGCAAGTTGTCGTGCTGGTAAAGCCTCAATTCGAAGTGGGCAAAGACCAGGTTGGTAAAGGCGGCATTGTACGCGATGAAGCTGCGCACTTGGCTGCCGTGGAAAAGGTCCGGCAGACACTGATGGCTCAGGGTTGTTCACAGATCGACGTGATCGAGTCTCCAATCCTGGGCGCGGAAGGGAATCGGGAGTTCCTGCTGTACGCGGGGTTTTAGAAATGTACTCGTAGGGCTTTGTGGAAGGGCACGACTTCAGTCGTGCCGCCAAGAGCCAATAAGAAACCGGGCTTTAGCCCCTGAAGACGTAAGGCAGCCTGCCGGAAATCACTGCAAAATCCTTGGTGACACGCTTCCAGCTTTGTCCACCTCCTGAGTAACGCTCATCCTGCTGGCTGTCGCGACGACGTCCCGTCCTCGACTCTGCGGGCGAGACGCCCGCAGGACAGCCGCCGGGGCGGCGGCGCTACAGAATCAGGCAACGGATTTCTGTACAATTCAAGTTTCACCATGCCCAAAGGGAAATCCCGACCCGCGCCCACCAAGGCTGCCGCCATCGTTTCCAAGGCCGGCCATCCGGAACTGGCCAGCATCGTACCCGAACTGGTGAAATGGTTGCGCGAGCACGGCTACGAAACCGTGGTGGACCGGGAGACCGCACCCCACGCGAGGGGAATCGATGTTGCCAGCCGCGAGCAGATGGCGGCGCGACCGCTCAACTTCGTGGTTGTGCTGGGCGGCGACGGCACCCTGCTCGCTACCGCACGCGCTGTGGCCAAAGCTGGAATTCCCATCCTCGGCGTGAACCTCGGCTCATTGGGATTCCTGACGGAAGTGCCCCTGGAAGAACTCTATCCTACCCTCCAAGGTATCGAAGACGCTTGCTGCAACGTGGAGTCGCGCTCCATGGTGCACTGCGAAGTGTCGCGCAAGGGCTCACTCGTGGCCCGCTACGATGCGTTAAACGACATCGTGGTGGGCAAAGGCACGATCTCACGTCTCAACCACTGCGATGTGTACGTGGATGGTGTTTTTGTTTCCGCATACCTGGCGGACAGCTTGATCGTTTCCACGCCCACCGGTTCGACCGCCTACTCACTGGCGGCCGGGGGCCCCATACTGATGCCCACTCTCCACGCATTTGTAATTACACCTGTTTCCGCTCACTCGTTGACCCATCGCCCGGTGGTTGTTCCCGACACTGCCGAGATCGAACTGGTGGTCAATACCGGTGCGGACCAAGCGTATTTGAGCATCGACGGCCAGGTGGGCACGCCGATGTTTGACGGAGACCGCGTTCGCTGCCGCAAGTCAGAGCATCAGGTGAAACTGCTGCGCATCAAGGGGACATTTTTTGATGTGCTGCGAACCAAGCTGAAGTGGGGGCAGCGGTAAGCTATTTTCGAGGAGCCAAGAAATTGATGGAAAGAATCCGGCAACTTTTCCCGTTTATCTTTTTTATCTCATTGAGCATGAGCGCACAGTCCAAACCGGCCGCCGATCTCATCATCAATAACGCCAAGATTTGGACGGTCGATGATGCACGCCCCAGGGCACAGGCGGTGGCGGTGCTTGGTGATCGCATTATCGCCGTCGGCTCAAGTGCTGATGTCGCCATCCTGCGCGGTCCCGATACCAGGGTGATCGACGCCGGGGGAAAGCTGCTGCTGCCCGGATTTAACGATGCCCACGTGCATTTCGTAAGCGGAGGCTCGCAGCTTGATAACGTCCAACTCAATGATGCGACCAGCGTGGAGGAATTCGTCCGTCGAATTGCCGAGCAGGCGAAGAAGACTCCGAAAGGGGAGTGGATTCTGGGTGGCGATTGGGATGAAACGAAATGGAATCCCCCCACTCTCCCCACAAAGGACCTGATCGACGCGGTTACCCCTGATAACCCCGTGTTCGTGAGCCGCTACGACGGCCACTCCGCTTTGGCGAACTCAGTTGCGCTGCGCCTTGCCGGCATCACCGCGCAGACGCCCGATCCCGTGGGCGGCACGATCGTGCGTGATGCCCAGGGCAACCCCACCGGGGATTTGAAGGACGCCGCCGAGGAACTGGTAGGTAAAGTGGTTCCGCCGTTATCCCGCGAACAGCGATTACGTGCGGTTCGGCGCGCTCTGGAGTATGCGTCCTCGCTTGGCGTAACCAGCGTACAGACCATGGACCCAGGGTATGCGGACATCGCCGCCTTCGCTGAGCTGTGGCAGTCTGGCGAACTCACGACGCGGATCTACGCGGCGCCTTTGATCACCCAGGTGGACGACCAGGTGAAAATTGGAATTCGTCACGCCTTTGGGGGGCCCTACCTGCGGATCGGCGCGCTCAAGGCATTTGCCGATGGCTCACTCGGCTCGCGCACGGCCTACTTTTTTGAGCCTTTTTCCGATCAGCCCGACAATCGCGGCCTGCTCTCCAACGAGATGCAGCCGCTATCTCTGATGCGCGATCGCATGATGGCCGCCGACGCTGCCGGACTGCAAATCTGCACCCACGCCATTGGTGATCAGGCGATCTCCATCGTTCTCGACCTTTATACCGATGTGGTCAAGGCCCACCATGGCGCTGAACGGCGGTTCCGCATCGAACACGCCCAGCATATGGCGGCGAAGGATTTTGACCGCTTTGCGCAATTAGATGTCATTGCCTCGGTGCAACCGTACCACGCCATTGATGATGGACGTTGGGCAGAACCGCGCATTGGACATGACCGCGCCAGCCGCACCTACCCGTTTCGCACCTTTCTAAACCACGGTGTGCATTTGGCCTTCGGCACCGATTGGGACGTGGCACCACTGAACCCGATGCTCACGATCTACGCCGCCGTTACCCGTGCGACCCTTGACGGAAAGAACCCCAACGGCTGGTTTCCAGAACAGAAGCTCACTGTCGCCGAGGCTGTTCGTGCCTACACCCTGGGGTCCGCCTACGCGGAATTTCAGGACAAAGAGAAGGGCTCGATCACACCCGGCAAGCTGGCGGACATGGTCGTGCTCAGTGACGACATTTTCTCGATTGATGCGGTAAAGATTCGTGACACAAAGGTGCTGAAGACGATTGTCGGCGGTAAGGTAGTTTTTGATCCCGTGCGCCGCGCCACGGTGAGGATTCCCGCCTCGAAGCAGTAACCCGGTCCTCGTTACTGGCTCAAAGTCAGCGCCCGGCGCGCTTTCTCCGCTGAGTCCCCATGTACTTCCGGACATCTTGACGCACGCCGAGTTCAACGATAGATTGCCTCTCAATTTTCACTTCGTGAAAACACAAATCGGCCTCACCCGGGGATTTCTCAAGCGCCCAGGCTTGTTAGCTCTTCCACAGAGCGACTCGACAGGTTCGGTCCCGGTGAGCAGGTTGGTGCCACGCTGAAGCGTTGGGGAACCCGCGCCGGTCCCTTCTGTATTTAAGTCCCACAGCAGCGGGAGTGTGCCTTACTCCGCGCATTTGGAGGTCCAAGAAATGAAACCCTGGAATGTACTTGCCGTAGTTCTGTCCACTGTTCTGGTCGTGCTGGCTTCTGGAGCCCGCGTGATCCGGCACCACGACCCGCAAGAACAAGAAGCGCCGGCCGGCTTCACCACGCCGACACTTTCCGAAGATCCCGGCTCGCAAAGTGTGAGCAATGGCATCGTGCAACCGCCCGATGACACCTTTGCCATGGACCAGGCCGCGTTCGAAGAGGCGGACGGGGTAGACACGGGGCTAGGTCCCGTGTTCAACGCGCGCTCCTGCGCCGACTGCCATCAAAATCCCGTGACTGGGGGAGTCAGCCAAGTGGCCGAGTTTCGTGCGGGCCACTACGACCGCCGGGGCAATTTTGTAAATCCGAACATCCCCATTAACGACAATCAGAACGTGATCCCGAATCGCTCCCTGGTCAATGACCGGGCAGTGTGTCCGGAGGCGCAGGAGCGAGCGCCGAAGAGCGAGGCGGTGCGCGCACTCCGCATGTCCCTGAACACTCTGGGAGACGGTTTCGTGGAGGCGATTGACGACGGTACCTTGCAGGCCATCGCCCAGCAGCAGCCGGCACTCAGCGGTGGCAAGATCGGCGGTGAATTCATCCAGGTGCCCGTTCTGGAGGCGCCCGGGCAAACACGCATCGGCCGGTTTGGCTGGAAAGATCAGCATGCCAGCCTTCTGTCCTTCTCCAGCGATGCTTATCTCAATGAGCAGGGCATCACCAACCGACTGAACATGACCGATACCACGACCGTCTGTAAGACGAGCAGCGATCCGGAAGACGGACCCGACGAGGTCGGGATGGCCGACATCGACCATTTCGCGCAGTTCATCCGTGGCACGCAGGTGCCGCCGGTAGATGCAACCCTGATGGCATCTTCGGATGCACAAGCAGGGCAACAGATCTTCACCCAAGTCGGCTGCGCTATCTGCCACGTGACTGCGATTACCACCGCACCGGCTGGCACGGTGATCAACGGCGGGACGTTCACGGTGCCGGACGCGCTGGGCAGCAGGATCATTCATCCATACAGCGACTTCCTGCTGCACAACATCGGTACCGGGGACGGCATTGTGCAGAACGGCCCGCCCGACACCGGCTACAAAGTACGCACAACGCCACTTTGGGGCCTGCGTACCCACGACCGGCTTATGCACGATGGACTTTCCGCTACGCGCGAGCAGGCCATCCAGAGGCACAAAGGGGAGGCGCTCGACAGTGCGAACAACTTCAAGGGGTTGAGCCCGACTCAGCGATCGCAACTGCTTACCTTCTTGAACGCGTTGTAATCAACAATGTGAGGCGGAGGGCAATGGATCGCTCTCCGCTTTTCCTTGGCTCTAGGATTCGAGTCGGAGAAGGTCCTGGGTGGACTCCCGCCGGCGGATAACTTTGACCGACTTTCGGTCAACCAGTATTTCTGCTGGCCGAGGCCGGGTGTTGTAGTTGGACGACAGGGCCATCCCATACGCGCCGGTGTCCAGGATCGCCAGCAAGTCGCCTTCCTGGGCAGGAGGAAGTTCGCGGTCACGAGCCAGAAAATCTCCACTCTCACAAATTGGCCCGACGACATCCACGGTTTCTCGTGACGCACTCTGCGAAGTGCACACAGGAACGATCTCGTGATAGGCCCCGTACAACGACGGGCGCAACAGATCGTTCATGGCGGCATCCACCACCAGAAACTTCTTCCCGTTGTTGGCCTTGCGATAGAGCACTCGCGTCAGCAGAACGCCGGAAGGACCGACGATGCAGCGGCCGGGCTCGAGCAGAAGGTGGACGTCTAACCCGCGCAGTGGCGCTAGCACAGCTTCGGCATACGAGGCGGCTTGTCTAGAAAAATTGCCTTGCTCGCCGTCCCCATATCCGATGCCAAGCCCACCGCCCGCATCCACGTAGGTGATGGCATGGCCCTGTGCGCGAAGCTTGCGCACCAGTTCTGCCACCCGTTCCATCGCCGCCGCGAAAGGCCGCACATCCGTGATCTGTGACCCAATGTGCACGCTCACTCCGGCAATGTTAAGGTGTTCGGCCTGGGCAGCTTGTGCGTACAAGCGAACTGCGTCGGCGATGGGAACCCCAAACTTGTGTTGGTGCAGGCCGGTTGCGATGTAGGGATGCGTCTCCGCTGGGACATCAGGATTCACTCGCAGAGCGATTCGTGCGGTCTTCTTGGCTCGCGCGGCGCATTTCGCCAGGGAGTGCAGTTCCGACTCGCTCTCCACGTTAAACAGGAGGATGTTCGCTTTCAGCGCCGTCTGCATCTCATCCGGAGTCTTCCCCACGCCCGAGAAAACGACTCTCCGGGCCAATTTGCGGTCTACGCGCAACACCCGTTCCAGTTCTCCGCCAGAAACAACATCGAAGCCGCACTTCATTCCTGCCAGGAGACGGAGGATGCCAAGATTGGAGTTCGCTTTTACCGAGTAACACACAGTGTGGGGAGCCTTGCTGAAGGCTGCGTCGAATGTCCGCGTCCGTTCGCGGATTATGTTCGCGGAGTAAACGTAGAGCGGCGTACCGAAGCGTTCGGCCAAGGTTTCAAGCGACACAGCCTCACAATGCAGGATTAGGCGGGAAGCATGCCCCGAACCGCCGCACTTGACCGGCCGGTAGATCATGGCGGGGGGCCGAACTTCTCTGACGCCCGAGTTCACTTGCGCTTTCCGGAGTTGTTTTTGACCCGGAACGCCACCACGGTCTGGTCGTCGAAGGTCTCTTCGCCGGCAGCGTGCTCAGCCACCGCTTTGAACAGCGACTTCACCACGCAGTCTGCGGAGACGTTCGCGCAATGGGCAACAATTTCTTCTGCCTTGTGGCGTCCGAACAAGTCCCCGGCCTTGTTGCGGGCATCGAGGATGCCGTCGCTGAAGAACACGAACATGTCCCCGGGTTTGGCTTGGAAGCTGAACTCGTCGTAGTCGGCGTCCTCGAAGAGTCCTAAGGGCAGCCCGGTGGCCTCGATGATCTCGATCTTCCCGTCGTGACAGTAGATCGGGCGTGGCAGCCCGGAGTTGGCCACGCGCAGGGTACGATTCTGATCGTCCCACACGGCGTAGATCAGGGAAACAAACTGGCCTTCGATGCGGCGCTCACCCAGAGAAAAGTTCACGGCGGACAGCATCTCCGCAGGCGCGGGCTCGATGGGCGCATGCGAACGGAGAATGCCGCTGACCAGGGCGGCATAAATCGCCGCTGGTGCCCCCTTGCCGCTCACGTCGCCGATGACGATAGCCGTGCGAGACAGCGAATAGCCCATGAAGTCGTAGAGATCGCCACCGATGGCCCGCGCGGGGACAAACTTGGCGGCGATATCCAGGTGTGGAACCTTGGGCAAAGTTGGCGGGAGGAGCCGGAATTGCAGCTCCCGCGCCATAGCCAGGTCACGCTCCAGGCGTTTTTCCTGGCGGGCGATCTGCTCGTAGAGCTGGGCGTTCTCGATGGCGATGGCGACCTGCGCCGCCAGGGTGGTGACGGTCCGCTTGTGATCATCGGTAAAGAAGCCGCGGCGAGTGTGTTCCAGGTCGAGCACGCCGATGACCTTGTCCTTGTAGATCAACGGCACTGCCAGCTCGGAACGGGTTTCCGGGTTCAGGTTGATGTAACGCGGGTCTTTGGCCACGTCTGGAACCAGCACCGCCTGTTTCTGTTGCGCCGCGTAGCCCACCACTCCCCGGCCCAGCGGGATGTCATGCTTGAGTTGGATGTTCTCCTGAAACCGAAGGGAAAACCGGTGTTGCAGTTTTTCCCCAGTAGCATCGACTAACAGGATGCTGAACATCTGGTAATCGATGAGCCGGCTGAGCAACTCCCCGATGCGCTTCAGGAGTTCGTCCACATTGAGAATCGAAGTCAGCTCACGGGAAATCTCGTTCAACAAAACCAGAGTGCGCGCTTGCCGGGTGGTGCGAGTGTACAGGCGAGCATTCTCGATGCCGACCGCCATGCGGGAGCCAATCAGAGTCAGCAGGCGCTTGTGTTCTTCCGTAAAGTGATTGGGTTGCGGGGACTCGATGTCGATGACGCCAATCAGCCGGTTCTTGACAATCAGCGGAACCGCCAGCTCGGAGCGCACGTTGGGCACAGCGGAGATGTAGCGCGGGTCTTTGGTAACGTCATCGACTAGGATCGGCTCACGACGCTGGGCGGCAATGCCGGTGACGCCCTCGCCGACCTTTACCCGCGTGCGCTCAGCTATTTCCCGCGCGTATCCAACCTGAAAGCGGATGCGCAGCTCCTGGGTCTTCTCGTTCAACAGGAGGATGGCGAATATTTCGTAATCGATTACCTTACGCACCAGCCGGGGTCTCGCTCATCGTGGACGGCGGCGAGAGCGTCAGCTGGGGCTCGTGAGATGGCGGTGAGCGGGCTCCCGGAGAACGCCTACCGCGCCCGCGCCGAGCGCGGGGAGGTCCAGATCGGCACC
>JAIQFW010000103.1 GCA_020073105.1 Terriglobia bacterium | reverse complement strand
GCAGAGCAACATTCGAGACCAGGTCGTCTTTGCCAGCCCGAAGAACGAAGAGGAACGTGCCTCGGTTGCCGGTGCTTGTGTTCGCAAGTTGGGGATCAAGTTCCCGGCCGTCCTGGATGAATTCGGCAACGCCGCCGAGCGTGCTTATACTGGCTGGCCTGATCGCATCTATCTGATTAACGCCCACGGCCTCGTCGTCTACAAGAGCCGCCCCGGGCCGTTCGGCTTCAAGCCGGACGAATTGCGCGTCGCGCTGCAGCAGACCGTCGGGAAACCCCAATCCTGAGGCTTGAGGCCGTCAACCGCTGTCCCAATGTTTGTGTCCGATGCGCCAGGCCAGCATCTAGATAGCATGGCAACCCCGACGGAATTCAGCCTGGCCGAGGCCATCGCAGTTCTCACCCGCACTCCTACGACCTTGGATGCGCTGCTGCGCAGTTTGCCCGATGTCTGGGTACAACGCAACGAAGGAAAAGACACCTGGAGCGCGTTCGACATCGTGGGACACCTGATTTTCGGGGAACGCACCGACTGGATGCCGCGGGCGCGAATCATACTGGAAAGCGGTGAAGCGCGGCCGTTTGATCCCTTTGACCGCTTTGCGCAGGCGAAAGAGAGTCAGGGCAAGTCGCTGGAGCAGCTTCTGGACGAATTCGCCCGCCTGCGCAAGGAGAACCTGGCGGCGCTGCAGGCGCTGAATTTGCAACCGCAAGACCTGAAGCGCCGCGGAAGGCATCCAGCGCTGGGAGTAGTGACGCTATCGGAACTGCTGGCGACCTGGGCGGTTCACGACCTCACTCATGTGCATCAACTCTCCCGCGTGATGGCCCACCAGTATCGCCATGCCGTCGGCCCGTGGAGTGCCTATTTGGGCGTGCTGCAGTGTGCCGGCCACAGCGCTCCGTAGTGGGCAAGTAGACGCAGAGCTGACTGTTCCTGGCAGTGTTTCCTCCTGATTGCGCTGGCGTGTCCCGCCCCCCACAGCGTGTCTCGCGGGCCACAGCCATCTCTATCCAACCTGCCTTTTATCAATTATTTACGAGTGGGTTCTGGAGTGCCCTTACTTCTTGTGACTGGAGGACCCAGCACAGGAGGCAGTTTATGGCACAGTTCACACAACTCGGATTATCAGGAAAACCAGAAGGCAAACCAGAAGGAAAGGCATCCCAAAACATCTCGCGGAAGGCCCAGCACCCACACTCGGTCGGAAATCAAACCGTGGCGGTCTTCGCGGGCGCACTCATTTTCACCGGCTTGATCGGAGGGCTGTTGCTGGAAACCAGCGGCTGCTCCAGGACCGACAGCAAGTCAGTGATTCAGGCTCCGCCCGTTTCGGCCACGCAGCAAATCATACCCGGCCCGGCAGCGGCCCCAGTGAGTGTGGCCACGGCTCAGACGCCCGTGAAGAAGGTCGTGAAGAAGCGCCGGCCCACGACGGTACTGTACAGCGATCAAGCAACCGGCGTGTCGTTCCTCTATCCCAAGAAGTATGGGCTGAAGGCGGTGGACAACACCAAGCAGGAAGCCGTTTCCCTGCCCTATGACATGAACTTCGTGCAGCCCGGTGGGGTTGCCGTGGCCACCGTCGAGCTGCCCAAGGGATCGTTTCCCGGGACGGACCTCGCTTCCGCCTCGTTCAACGTCAGTGTCAACAAGAATGTAACTGCGGAACAGTGCGGCCAGTTCACGCTGTTGCAGCTCGCTTCCACCGACGATCTCGCAGTCCAGCCAACCAGAATGAAGCTGGGCGGCCTGGAGTTGCAAGAGATGGAGGCCATCAGCGGATCCGGCGAGAAGCTCGCGGATGCCAAGTACTATCACCGCTTCGAGAACGGCACCTGCTATGAGTTCTCTCTCGGGCTCTCGACCCAACCCGGTCAGTCCGACGACGTGGTCCTGCCGGTGGACCGCGAGCAAGTGTTCCGTCGGTTGGAGCGGATTCTCGCGACGGTGAAGATCACCCCGGTAACCACAACCACGCCCGAGGTGGCCGCCACTGCGCCCGCGCCGGCCGCACCTGCGGTTGCACCCGTGGTTACGGCTCCGCCTACTCAAGATATTGCGGTCAAATGAATAGTGCCAAAGCCAGCGCTATCAGAACCCCGCCCTTTTCGCGGCTGTGCGAAGGGGGCGGGGCTCGGTGCGTCTTTGTACAATGTCTCCGTGCCCAACCTTCTGCTCAATGAAGTTGAAGTTCGAGTACTCGGCGCGCTGATCGAGAAAGACATCACCACTCCCGACTACTATCCACTCTCCTTGAACGCCCTGGTCAATGCCTGTAATCAGAAGAACAATCGCGAGCCGGTAATGGCGCTCGATGAGGACACTGTCCGCCAGGCCTTAGCCGGGCTCCAGGAAAAGCGCCTCGCCGGGCCGGTCAGTAGTGCCGACAGCCGCGTCGCCAAGTATGAGCACCGGCTCCAGGAAGTCTTCAACTTCGACCGCCGGGAGACTGCCGTTCTCTGCGTATTGCTGTTGCGCGGTCCGCAAACTTCGGGTGAACTGCGCGGCCGCACCGAGCGGATGCATCGTTTCGAAGCCCTGGATGAGGTGCTGACCACGTTACAGCGGTTGAGTGAGCACGATCCGCCCATGGCGAAAATGCTGCCGCGCCAGCCCGGCACGAAAGAGGCCCGCTATGCCCACTTGCTTGCAGGCGACTTGCCCGGCTGGGAATCGCTCCCACCCTCCACGAGCCACGCCCCTGCGTCCGACGACGGGCGCATTCAGCATCTGGAGGAGGAAGTGGCCGAGTTGCGCAAAGAAGTCGAAGATCTGAAGCAACAGCTCGCTAGCTTCAGGAAGCAGTTCGAGTAGCGTCAGGGCAAACCGTATGCAAAGCCTTTCCCATGGACACTTCCCCGCGCCCTGAGGTATATTCTCGGGAACCGCGAGTCCTGTGCCACACGCCGCTCCCCGAACATGTCACACCGATTTGCGGCATCAAATCTCCGCCCCGGAAGGCAATCGGATGCATTCAACATCTCATGATTCCCGGCGCCCGTTCTGTGCGCTTGTACTATCGACGCTCGGAACGGCGTTCGCCGTCTCGCTTCTCCTGGCCACCCAAGCCCATGCGCAATTCACCGTGGTGCAGATCAGCGCCGACCGGTTCAAGAATGCTGATAGCGTACACAGGACTGAAGTGGAGCCCGACACCTTCGCCTGGGGATCGACCATTGTGAGCACTTTTCACGTGGCTCGCCGTCCGGGAACTCAGGGATGGGGCAGCGCGGACGTCGGCTTTTCTACCTCCACCGATGGTGGGTCGACGTGGACCTACGGCTATCTTCCAGGCCTGACGGTGAATTACAAGAATGGACCGTATTACGGCGCCGCCGATCCGTCAGTTGCCTACGACGCCAAACACGGCATCTGGCTGATCTCCACCCTTCCATTGATAGATCCCATCGGCGACGTAGCGGTGAGCCGGTCCCTGGACGGCGTTCACTGGAGCAAGCCCATCCTGATCGATGGTACCCATCTCGACGATAAGAATTGGACGGTGTGTGACAACACCTCCACCAGTCCCTTCTACGGCAACTGCTATACGGAATGGGACCAGGCCTTCGGCAGCGGTGATGTGCTTATGAGTGTTTCCAGCGACGGCGGCAAGACCTGGGGCCCGGGGAAGCCGTCCGCCGACCAGGCTGGCGGCCTCGGCGGTGAACCCCTGGTCCAACCCAACGGGACTGTCGTGGTGCCGTTCCAGGGCTCCGGCATCAACGCCTTCACTTCCACAGACGGCGGCAAGACCTGGGGCCGAAGCGTGACTGTGGCTAATATCAATAGCCACCTGGACGCAGGCAACATTCGCAATTTCGACCTGCCGTCTGCGGAGATCGATGCCACGGGAAAGATCTACGTGGTCTGGAACGATTGCCGTTTCCGCAGCGGCTGCAGCTCGAATGACATTGTGATGAGCACCTCCACTGACGGAAAAAATTGGACTTCGCCCGCCCGGATTCCGATTGACCCAGTCAGTAGCAAGGTCGACCATTTTCTTCCTGGGATCGGAGTCGACCCCACCACTTCCGGGGCATCCGCCCACCTGACCGTAGTGTTCTACTACTATCCCGTGTCCGCCTGCGGCAATTCCTGCAAGCTGAATGTCGGCTTTACTACTTCGGACGATGGCGGCGCCACTTGGACCGCTGGGCAGCACCTCGCCGGCCCTATGCAGTTGACCTGGCTGCCCCTTTCCGACGTGGGATATATGGTTGCGGACTACATCAGCGTTTCCTATGCCAATGGCAATCCATTCGGGGTCTTCGCAGTGGCCAAGCCTCCCTCCGGCGGCCTGTTGAACGAGTTCATGGCTACTACCAAGGAGCCTCTACTGGCATCGGCCAATGAGCCCCGGTTTAGTTCCGCCGGCGAAAAGCCCGTACCCGGAGCGAAATCGGACCACGTCGTGATCCGTTACTACGACGACGAGGGACGCTTCCCGGTCCCGGAGTCGAGGCTGAAGCACGACAAGAAATGATGTAGGACGCCAGGACCGCGCGGCCAGCCTGGCATGTCAGGCACCTTAGGGCCATTACCATCGTTACGTCGCCCTTCTTCACAGGACGTTTCATACTCTTGCCATGAACCTGAGTCAGGTCATGGTCGAGTTTCTGCAGCCAATCGGGGTGGGAGTGGCCACGGTGCTGATTCTCCTCGGCATCGTCGGGTTCAAACTACCGCGGCGCACGGCAATCGTGGCTCGTCGCCGAGCCAAGCAGTAAGCACGGCGGCCTTGCAACCACGGTCTCCCGGCGTCAGTCCTGGCATTTGACTGGATTCCCCACAGCGTGAGATAGTGGCTCGCTCTACAGTCATTTCAATCTTTCATCAGCACAAACACGCGGAGTTTGTGGTCCAACCATGGTCCGTCTCATTCCGAGGGATACCAGCTTCTTCTCGATGTTTTCGGAGATGTCCAGCAATCTCATCGCTGGCGCCCGTACGATGGTTGACCTCTTCGCGGACTACCGGGATGTCGAAAGCAAGGTTGAGGAAATACGCCGGATCGAACACGTCGGCGATGATCTCACCCATGCCATCCTTACCAAGCTCAACCAGACTTTCATTACTCCGCTCGACCGCGAAGACATCCACCGGCTCGCCTCTTCCTTCGATGACGTCCTCGATTTCATCAATGCCGCGGGCGCTCGCATCATCATGTACCACATCACCAAACCGCCGCCAGCGGCCGGAGAGTTGGCTAAGATCATCCTGCTGCAAAGCCAGGAACTGCAGAAAGCCGTTGCCCTTCTGCGGAAGAACGGAGACATGCTTGCGCATTGTGTGGAGATCAACCGTCTGGAGAACGAGGCTGACCAGATATCCCGCTACGCTATCGCCAAGCTGTTTGAGAATGAGAAGGACCCGATCACTCTCATCAAAACCAAGGAACTGATCGAGTTCCTGGAGATGGCCACCGACCGCGCGGAAGATGTTGCCGATGTACTGGAAACCGTAGTACTAAAGAACGCCTGAAGCTTCCACCCTTGGCGAGCAAGGAAACTGGTGAGACCCGATCTTCTGCTGTTGACCATTACGATCTTGGCGGCGCTGACCTTTGACTTTCTCAACGGCTTCCACGACGCCGCCAATAGTATCGCCACCGTGGTCTCGACCCGTGTGTTGTCTCCCAAACTGGCCGTACTTTGGGCTGCATTCTTCAATTTTGTGGCCGCTTTCTTCCTGGGAACAGCCGTCGCCAAGACCATCGGCAGTGGAATGATCCACATCGATTCCGTCACCCAGTATGTGGTAATCTCCGGGCTCTTTGGCGCCATCGTTTGGGACCTGTTGACCTGGTGGTGGGGGCTGCCCACTTCCTCTTCCCATGCCCTGATCGGGGGCTACGCCGGAGCAGCAGTGATGCGCTCGGGTTGGCACGTCATCATCGCCGAGGGCTGGTACAAAACCCTCATCTTTATCGTCGTCGCTCCTGTCATGGGACTGGTCCTGGGCTTGGCGTTCATGGTGGCGGTCTTTTGGCTTTTGCGCAACAAGGTCCCGCAGCGGATCGATGTCTGGTTCCGCAAGCTGCAACTGCTTTCCGCGGCGGCCTACAGCCTGGGACACGGGGCCAACGACGCGCAAAAAACCATGGGGATCGTGGCCAGCGCCCTCTATGGCGCGAAGATCCTGACCGCATCCGAACTGGCCAGCAACTGGGGAAAGTTTCATTGGCCGATCATCCTGGCCGCCCATGCGTCGATCGCGTTGGGGACCTACTTTGGGGGCTGGCGCATTGTGCACACCATGGGCTCCCGCATCACCAAGCTGAAGCCGGTAGGGGGATTTTGCGCCGAGACCGCGGGAGCTATTACCTTGTTCTCGACCGCGCTGGCGGGTATTCCGGTGAGCACCACCCACACTATCACCGGTGCCATCGTCGGCGTTGGCTCGACGCATCGTCTCTCGGCCGTGCGCTGGGGTGTGGCCGCCCGCATTGTGTGGGCATGGGTCTTGACCATTCCGGCTTCGGCGTTGGTCGCGGCGCTTGCGTTCTGGCTGGTACGCCTGGTTTATCCCGGAGCGTAGTGCTGGAGTGGCACATGACGCAGCCGCAGAACCTCAGTTGACTCCCGCGGACACCAGCGAATGCTTGATGGCTTGCACGGAAAGCGAAATGCGGTTCTGCACGCCTACCTTGCGCATTAGTTTGGCGACATGAGACTTTACCGTGCGTTCCTCAATTCCCAAGGGGACAGCAATCTCCTTGTTCGATCGGCCCTCCACGAGCATCTCCAGTACTTGTCTTTCACGGCTGGTCAACTGCGCCCGCCTCAGAACGCGTCCGCAGGAGGCATTCGACTGCTCGATAAATGTCGCCAGGACCCTCCTTGATGCCCAGGTTCCACCTTGGTTGACGATGCGCAGTGCGTGTGCGAGTTCGGCTTGAGAGGTAGTTTCATCGATACAGCCGCGAGCGCCGGAGGCAATCGCCGTCAGCGCCGTTTCGTCCGTCATCTCGGCCACCGTCAACAAGACCCGCAGGTCGGGGCGTGTGGCTCTCAGGCGGTCGAGCACGGCAAACAGGCTGTTCTCCGGCTGGCCCCCAATCATCACCACACCAGCCTCATGCTGGGCTGCGGCCTCCTCCAAAGAAGCCGGGACCAGTTCGAAATCCGGCTCCCCGCCCAACAAGGCGCGGAGACCCACCAGACGCAACGGATCGCTCTCAACGACTGCTACATGAATGCGGGGTTTGTCAGTGGTCTTCGACTTCATAACGTCTCCTTTAAGACTGCGGATACAAAATACCAGCATGCGCCCGAACGGCACAGCCGGCATGTGACAGGGCTCACGCCAGCCGATTACGAAAGTGAACGGACATACGAAGTGAACGGACAGTTGAGTCTGGGCTAATGCGATGTGAGGGCAGGAGGTGTTGTCCGCCAAACCCGGGCCTTTATTTCCCGGCTGCCGCTTTGGCCTCAATCTTTTCGAAGACGGTTTCTGCTCGCTGCAGAGCTTCCTGCACGTTGGCGCAAATGTTTTCCCGTCCGACGACTTCTTCGAACTCCGCCTGATGCATGACCTGGGCGGGTTGCTCCCGTGCGCCACAAAGGATCAAGGTACGCCCGGTGGCGTGGAGCTGCCGCGCCACTTCCTCAATCGCGAACACCCCTGTGGCATCAATCGCGGTCATGTTTCTCAGACGGATGATCACGATGGGGGGCAACTGGTGCATTTTCTCGGTGATGACTGCGGCCTTCTCCGTCGCCCCAAACAGAAATGGCCCGTGAATGCGAAATATGGTCGCGTAGTAGGGGATGTCCTTGTCCTGCAGAATGTGTACCCGCCCGTCTTCGACGTAATCATCGGTGACCTGCGAGACTGTCGTCGTACTGGCCACACGCGCAATGAAGAGCAAGGCGGCCAGGATCATTCCCGCTTCCACTGCTACCGTCAGATCAGCAAACACGGTCAGCGTGAATGTGACCAGCCAGACGCTGATGTCGGTTTTGGTGAGCTTCAGAAGCTGCGGTATCTCACGCCACTCTCCCATGTTGTAGGCAACCACCATGAGGATCCCGGCCAGCGCGGCCATGGGGATGTAACTGGCCAGGGGCGCGGCAAACAACAGTATGCACAGCAGGGTCAAGGCGTGGATGATTCCCGCCACCGGGGACTTCGCACCGGAACGAATGCTGGTGGCGGTGCGGGCGATGGCCCCGGTGGCCGGCAAGCCGCCAAACATCGGCGACACAATGTTGGCCACGCCCTGGCCGATGAGCTCGACATTGGGATTGTGCCGGTCATTACTCATGCGGTCCGACACTACCGCCGACATCAGCGACTCAATCGCGCCCAGCATGGCCACGGTGAATGCGGGTCCGAGCAGGCCGTGAATCAGGTCCGCCCGAAAGTGCGGGATGGCCAGGTGTGGCAGGCCGCTGGGGATCCCGCCGAACCGCGTACCGATCGTCTCCACCGGCAGTTTGAAAAGATAGGCCCCAACCGTTGCGCCAAGCATAGCCACAATGGCGCCCGGGATGCGGTTGGAAATTGCGCGGCACACCAGCATCACCACTACTGTGCCTACCGCCAGGATCGTGGCTTTCGGAGACCAGGTTGAAAAATCCGCAACGATGGCCTTCATGCGCAGCCAAAATTCGCCCGGCACTTTGTCCATCTGCAAGCCGAAGAAGTCCTTCAATTGCGTGCTGGCGATCAAGACTGCAATCCCGTTGGTGAAGCCGATCACCACCGGCCGCGGGATAAACTTCACCGCCGTCCCCATGCCAGTCACGCCCAGAATGACCAGAAAAATGCCCGCCATCACGGTGCACATGAACAAGCCATCGATCCCGTGCACCGTCACAATTCCGGCGATGACCACCACAAATGCCCCGGTGGGCCCGCCGATCTGGGTTCTCGACCCACCCAGCAGCGAGATCAGAAACCCCGTTACGATCGCGCAATAAATCCCTGCCTGCGGCGTCAGGCCAGAAGCAATAGAAAACGCCATCGCTAGCGGCAACGCTACTAGGCCGACCGTGATTCCCGCGATCACGTCGTGGACGAACATGTTGAGGTTGTAGTCCCGCAGGCACAGAACGGACTTCGGCAACCATCGATCGTCAATGCTTAGAGAAATGGAGGACGACATTACCACACATTATGCTCCCAACACTCGGCTTCGGAAAGTGACGTTGGTAGTACGCATAAAATGAGGATGTGCCTCACAAGACCAATGCCGTCCGGTTGCTCGAGCGCCTCGGCATTCACTACGAACTGCGCAGCTATGAAGTCGACGAGAACGACCTGGCGGCGGAAACCGTCGCCAACAGGATCGGTCTGCCTCCCGAGCAGGTCTTTAAGACGTTGGTCGCCCGCGGCGACCGCAATGGCATCTCCATGGCCGTCATTCCTGCCAATAGTGAACTCGATTTGAAAGCGCTGGCGGCGGCTTCCGGAAATCGCAAAATCCAGCTCGTCCCAGTCAAGGAATTGCAATCACTCACCGGCTACATTCGTGGTGGAGTCACCGCGCTGGCAGGGAAAAAGGATTACCCGGTCTACGTGGACGAGACTGTCGAGCTTTTCGACGTCATCTCCATCTCAGCCGGGGTTCGCGGTACCCAAGTCTTGCTCGCTCCCACCGACTACCTCAAGGCGACCAAATCCCACATCGCAACCCTTGCTCAAAACAAACCCGCCTAAGCCGTTGTTCGCACTGCGAGAAAATACCCTTCCTGTCCCCGGGTCATTCATTCCTGGAAAAAATGCCCAGCTCGCCTTCCGGCTCGGTTAAACTAAGGAACTTTCACTCACTTTCAGGAGGAGTCTGTTTATGCCCGAAGCCACCCTCAGTGGCGCCGAATTCAAGAAGCAACTGCGCGCCGGCAATCCCAAGATGGGGTTGTTTCTCAACGCGCACAGCCCGACTGTGGCTGAGCAGCTTGCGTACAGCGGCTACGACTGGCTGCTGGTCGATACCCAGCACGGCCCCATGAACTACGAAAAGCTCTCGGCCATGTTAAGCGGCGTTTCTAACGGTGGCGCCAAGTCCATGGTTCGCGTTGGGGGATACGACGACCAGCCCGGCATTCAGCAGGCCCTGGACCTCGGCGCTGACGGCGTCCTCGTTCCCTACATCAACACCGCCGAAGAGGCGCGACAGGCGGTGAGTTGCACCAAGTATCCGACCGTCGGCACCCGCTCCGTGTATTTCCCGCAGCGCAGCATGAACAAAGCCGGATTGCTCGGCTATGCCGGCAACTACAACAATGACGGTATCGTTGCCCTGCAGGTGGAAACGGCATCCTGCATCCAGAACATTGCCGAGATTGCGGCCGTACCGGGTGTGGACATTTTGTTTCTTGGGCAGAACGATCTCTGCATGTCGATGGGCCTCTACAACAAATACGAGTTCCCCCACATGTACACTTCGCCCGAACTCGACGCCGCCACCAAGAAGCTGGTCGAGCACGCGCGCAAGAACAACGTCATCCTTGGCATCTTCCTGTTCGGCACCGCTCGGGTCGGCGAGTTCCTGGAAAAGGGCTTTACGTTCATCAGCGTCGGCAACGATCTGCACCACGTGCTCACCCAGGCCGGCGCCTACGTGGCCGATATGGAGAAGACGGCCAAAGAAAAAGGCAAGAATTGGACCCGGCGGCCGACGGCGTTGTTCTAAGTTGCTTGCTGAGTTGTCATCGCGTGCGGAGCAGAATCGTTCTCGCAGGTGCGATTCTGTTCCGTGTTTCCTCTGTGTGCCTCCGTGGCCTCTGTGGTCAAAAACAAAGCCTCGACGAACTAACCATTACCCCAAACTCTGGTAACTGGAAGCCCTGCCGATCTCATGATTTCATCATGGTTAGTGCCGAGCGAAATTGTCGCCGCCAGCCTGTCCGGTCCGGAGGAACAAACATGAAACGGCTATTGGTAGCCCTGGTCATAGTGCTTGCTTTGAGTGCGTGCACCCGCTCTCAGCAATCCCCAGCCGTGCCGGTCGAGTTAAAGCACTTTGCTCTGGACGACTTGTCAGGCGTCCGCGCCACGACCGGAGTCGCTTTCGATTCCCAGACCTCGGCTGACGGAAAGGGTTCGTTGCGGATCGACGCTACCCAGCCGATGACAGTACCGCTGTTCGAGGTCACCGACGTTAACATCGAAAACGCTACTCTGATCTACCAGTCAAGTTTGCAGTCCGAGAAACTCGACGGACAAGCTTTCCTGGAAATGTGGGTGCGCATTCCGGGCAAGGGGGAGTTCTTCTCCCGGGGGCTCGACCGTCCTATCACCGGCACCATGAGCTGGATGACGGTTGCCACTCCGTTCTTTCTGCAGGCGGGGCAGAAGCCCGACCTGATCCGTCTAAATCTTGTCGTCCAAGGCAAGGGGCGAGTGTGGATCGATGATGTGCACCTGATGCGCGCTCCCCTGCCCAACCGGTGAGAAACACGGTGGCAGGTCCCGGTCTCACTCAGGCCTTTTCCGGTAAGTCGACCTCAGCCTCCCATCGTGCTCTGGCCAGATGCAGCTTGTAGCGGGTGTTATTCAGATTCTTGGTGGCTTTGGCTTGCATCTCTTTCCAGCCTTGCGGCTGTGCCGGGTTCTGAGTGCGCAGGATGTTGAGGTTGGTTTCCGCCTCTCCAGCGTAGAGAGACGCCGCTCCCATATTTTGTGCGACGACCTGATCGATCGCGTTCGCCCGCTGGGTGGCGATGCTGAAGTCTTCCGGCAGAATCTTAATTTCGTCCGGCAGCTGCGGATAGGTATCTGAGGCGAGCCGCTTGAGCCAATCCTCAACCCGGTGGGTGGCGACCTTGAGCTGCAGGCTTACAGTCCCCAGATCTTCCGTGCGCTGCAGCTGGATCTGATTCCGCAGGATCGAAAGACTCTCCTCTGCGATTTCCGCCTGCCGGTTCGACGCGTCTACCTGGGCCCGCGTGGCCTCCGCCTGACGTTTTGAGTACCAGGCATAATAGACATTGATGGCGGTAAGGACCACGACCAGCAGCACGTTGGCTACCGCTGCATACGCCATCACCTGATTTACGCTGAGTCCAAATACCTTCTCT
This sequence comes from Terriglobia bacterium, assembly GCA_020073105.1. Lineage (GTDB taxonomy): Bacteria > Acidobacteriota > Terriglobia > Terriglobales > Acidobacteriaceae > JAIQFW01. The sequence continues at coordinate 4,613 of JAIQFW010000103.1, read as the reverse complement.
TCCATGTGGGAGACCGTCACGAAAGTATAGCCGAGCCCCTATATGGGGCGGACACCTTACCCTCCACGAGATTGCAATGAATGCGTGGGGTGGACATTCTTGCCACCAATGTCCAGCTCCGTAGGAGCGGCATGTGATAGCCCGGCACGTGAGTGCCGGGAGAGTCCGAATCAAGATCACGCGCCCATCGGGCGCAACCGCCACGAAACGCACTGCACGTCCGCATGTCCGCCCAGCGGGTAAACAAATTCAACAACTTTTCACTTCCCAGTCACAACACATTAACTTACGCCAGAAATGATTAACAGCTCCGCAAACAACCTTAGGAGGAGATTGTCCGTGAGAAAGCCCCTGTTCTTTGTTTCCCTGATTGCCCTCAGCCTGTTGGCCGCTACGGCCAATGCCCAAGTCAACCTGCTTGCCGTAGGTGCGCTAACCGATTCAAGAGCTGGCCACTATACCGACCTTTCCGGCCTCACCAATACCTTGGAGAATGGCGTACCCGCTAACTTGCTCGGTGGCCTTGGCTCCGGTTTTGCCTGGGCATCTAGCAACACCTTCCTTGCTCTCCCAGACCGCGGCCCGAACGCGGTCGCTTACGACTCGCTCATTGACGACACCGTCACCTACATCCCGCGATTTCATACCGTCACCATGGATCTGAAACCTAATACGGGCAACGGTCTTCCCTTCACCCTCACTCCAACTCTGCGCAGAACAACGCTACTCTGGAGCCTCACCCCGCTGGTTTACGGCACAGGCGAGGGCTTGGGTGTCGGACCCGGCGCTCCCGCGCAGAACAATTTCTTCCAGCATTTCTTTTCCGGTCGATCCGACAACTTTGACCCGAACCGCAACTCCGGCAACGCCCGCGATGGCCGCCTGGACTCCGAAGGCATCCGCGTCTCCAACGATGGCTTCCGCGTCTATATCTCCGATGAGTACGGCCCCTATGTTTACGAGTTTGACCGCCTCACTGGTATTCGCCTGCGCAGCTTCAAGTTGCCCGATCACCTGTTCGTCACTAATTGCAAACCGGTCGGCGACGATGAAATCGCCGGCAACACCAGCGGCCGCACCGCCAACAAAGGCATGGAAGGCTTGGCCATCACCCCCGATGGGAAGACGCTGGTCGGCATCATGCAGACCGCGCTGATCCAGGATGCCGCCGAAGGCGGCGATGCCAAGAACCTGCTGCGCATCGTGTGGATCGACATTCGCTCCGGCAAGACCACCCACGAATATGCCTATCTGCTGACTACCGGCTCCGGCGTCAGCGAGATCGTCGCCCTCAACAACCATGAGTTCTTGGTTGACGAGCGCGACGGCAAAGGCCGGGGCGATGACAGCAACGCCAAGGTCAAGCAGATTTTCAAGATTGACCTAGCGGGCGCCGTCGACGTGATGAACATGGACGGAACCCAGGCAGCTGCCAATGCTGTCAGCAAGACGCTGTTCCTCGATGTCGTCCAGGTTATGGGAGCAAATGGCATCACTCCCGATCAGGTTCCGGCCAAGCTGGAGGGACTCGCTTTGGGTTCAGATGTTAAGAGTGGTGGAGTCACCACCCACACCCTGTGGCTGGCCAACGATAACGACTTCCTCCAGGACTTCGACGGCACTAACACCAATCCGAACAACTTCTACGTCTTCGGTTTCACCGACGCCGATCTCGGCGGCTCCCAGTACGTGCCGCAGCACTTCCGGCGCTTTTGATCTTCCGCAACGCCAGTCAACACAAGGCCACGCTGCGCCAGTAGCGTGGCCTTTCGTTATGCGGGCGACGACATGAGCCAACCTGAGCCAGTGATCCGGTACAGAAAACTCTCGCGGCCACTGGCGTCGCGCCTGGATCCGTCACGCACCGCGCCTATCTTCTCCACGGCCTTCTGCGAGCGGAAGTTCTCGGGACCAATAAGAAAAATAACGCTGTTCACGAATTTGAAGGCGTGGCGCAGCATGAGCTGTTTCATTTCCCCGTTGTAGACGCCGCCCCAGTGGGACCTGGCCAGGAACGTCCAGCCAATTTCGATCTCGCTTTTTTCCTGGTCGTATCCGTGGAATCGTGACGACCCGATGGCCCGGCCATCCTTCGAATCAATCGCGATCAACGCTCCTCCAGATTCCAGCGCTTCGCGAAAAAATTCCTTGAAAACCTCTTCCTTGTAACGGTCTCTGTGGGGATGCTGTTTCCAAATGAGGGAATCTGAAGCTACCGCGAAGAGGTCGTCGAAATCCTCTGGCCGAAGCGGCCTGAGCCAGAGCAGTTCGCCTTTCAGAACTGGCTGAAGGTCAAACGGCATTCCGATTCCCTCTCAAACGGCGGACCTGCCCCTCGATTATTACATTCCTCAGCCGTGGGAGTGCCCGGATCGAGAACCGCGACCACTCTGGCTCCGGGGCCAAGGCCGAGCCAGGCAATCACTACTGGCTCACCGCAATTGCGCCGAACAGACCGTCCCGTCCCTGATTCACGCCCGCGGCAAAGAACAGCACGTTTCCCGTGTTGCCGGTGCCAAAGACCAAACTTCTCAAACCTGGATTGACGATTACGTTTCCTTTAGCATCCCGCAACTGTCCCAGAAACCTTCCGGTGTGCGAATCAAAGGCATTGATCTTGCCATCGCCAAAGTTGCCGATCAGGATGGCGTTGCTGAACGCGCCGAACTGAGCGCTCGCCTTCACCACTCCCCAGGGTGCGTTCAGCGGTCCGTGGGACGCGAAGCGGGTCACGAAATTGCCCTCCTGGTCGAAGATGTCGACAATCCCATTGCCCGCTCCCACGACCGGGTCGTGCTTCTTGCTGTCCTGCAGGGCGTAGGTCACAACCACGCTATTCCCGATGGTCTGAATGTTGAAGGGCGCGTATCCCGCCGGGAGATTTGGATCGGTAAACGATCCTGGAGGAGCCAGGGGAAAGAAAAAAACGGTATAAGGCTCGATGAGTCCGCTATGAAAATTCGCCACCGCCATGAATTCGCGGCAGCAGTCGGGAGTCGGCAGGGTCATCCCCGTGTACACCGCACCGCTCGCAGAGTTGTCCACAGCCAGTGTGGCAAAACTCGGGAAGTTGCCACCATCGCTGGCCCAGCCCGAGATGGTTCCGTCCTCAGTGACAACCAGAAATTGGCTGGCCACTCCTCCCAGGGAAAAATCGCCAAACTGGGCAAACGGATTGCGCATGATGCCGGAAGGAGTCGACGGACCAGACCCGCCCGCAGGAGGAAAGAGTGCGAATCCCCCGGGTGTCCGCAGATTTCCTTGCGCGTCGTACGTGCGAACGCTTCCCCGCCCATTGTCGGCGATGAAAAACGGATGCCCCGGAAAGAAGGCCATTCCCCACGGATTGATGAGGCGGGGGTCGGTGTGCCGGGCGGTATTCGGCACGCTGGAAACAAGGTTGACTTGCTGATAGGCATTGGTTTGCGCGATGGCGCATCCCACAGCCAGATATAAGCCGAGAAAGGCGACACAAAGACGAACAACTTGCTTCACAGTTTTCTCCTAGTATTAAGTGCCGTTCTGACAAGAGGATACAGCCGGCTGCGAAGCCAGTTGTCTCAGTTGGGTCAACGGATTGTCAATCTTTGGGGGACACAAAGTCGTGGCGCGGGCGGCCCTCGCCCGCGAAGAGATGCAGCGCCGCCATTCTTGCCCTGCGAAGGCATACCCGATTCTTGTGTAGCGCGGGCATTCCTGCCCGCGAGGGTGTCGACTCCAGGCCGCTTGATGCCCAACCACTGGCGGACAAGAATGTCCGCCCTACTCAGTCCGGATGTGTAGCGCGGGCATTCCTGCCCGCGAAAAACACAGCTCCCGATTCCCTGAACGGGAAGCAAGGTCACTTCTATGGTCAAGTTCCCTTGACCTGATGAACAAAAACCTAAGAAGCTCGAACCGTAGCGATTCGAGCGCGGACAGGAATGTCCACTGCCATGTTTCGCAGCAAATACGAATATCGCAGGCGGCTTCCTCATCTTCAGAAGGCAGACCGTCCGATCTTCATCAGCTTTCGAAAAAAGCCTAGAACACCTCTTCCCGCCGACTGCCGTGATGTCGTGCTTCAATGCTGCCTGCGTGGGCATGGCAGCAGGTTTGAGCTTCACGCTGCCGTCGTCATGCCGGAACATGTGCATCTCCTGCTTACCCCCCTCCGAGATGAGAGGGGAGACGTGTTTTGCTTAGCCGACATACTGAAGGGGATCAAAGGCGCGTCAGCACGGAACGTGAACCGATTGCTAGGTTGCTCCGGGGCAGTGTGGCAAGAGGAGTCCTTCGATCACGTGGTGCGCAGCGACGGGAGCTTGGAACAGAAGATTGAGTACATTCGGCAGAATCCGGTCAGGAGAGGACTGGTGAAGACGCCAGACGAATATCAGTGGCTCTGGGTTGGGCACGTGTAAGACCGACATTCTTGTCCGCCAGCCTTGACCAACCAGTAGCTTCAACCTCGACTCCTTCGCGGGCAGGAATGCCCGCGCTACACAAACCCAGAGCGGAAAAGGCCACGTTGCGTTCGCAACGTGGCCCTTATGTAATGCCGGCAACGACCGCAGTTTACCCTGAGCGCAGTCGAAGGGCTCCCACACACTTTCGCGTGCAGTACCATCGGC